>CAJXTP010000125.1 GCA_913061335.1 uncultured Loktanella sp. | reverse complement strand
AGATGTAGAGAGGTCTCGTGGGCTCGGAGATGTGTATAAGAGACAGCGCTTGATCCGGCTATGCAAAATGGCACCCAATCTGACATTATCAACGGCCTTTTGAACCGACGCTCCATGCTTGGTGAGGGGCCGTATACCCAAGTGGCCAACGCTGTATTGGCCGCGAACTCGCGCGCCGCAGAGGCCGATTTGCGCGCCGCCAAACTGCGCGCAGAAGCCCGCGCCAACAACTGGCTGCCAACCTTGGGTCCATCGCTTTCGCTGACATCGCTCGGCGCGGTTGTGTCGTCGATGGTCGTGGAACAAGTTCTGTTCGACAATGGCCGCAAAAAAGCTGAGCGCGATTATGCGGCTGCCGACGTCGAAGTCGCCGCCGTGGTCTTGGCGCAAGACACCAACGACCGCGTGCTGTCCGCATTAGAATTATACCTGTCCGCCCAAGCATCCACTGCGCGCGCAAACGTCAACCAATCCGCAATGGAACGGATGCGCCACTTTGAGTACGTCATGTCAGAGCGGGTCAAAGGCGGCGTTTCATCGCGCGTCGACCTGCAAATCGTGCAACAAAAACTTAGCCAGATGCAATCGGACATGGCCTCAGACCTCGAGGCAGCAGCAGGCGCGATGTCAGAGCTAAATGCGATGTCCGCAACATCGCTGTCCGGCACGACTGGCCTATCAACACTGCACGACAGCAATTCTGACGTCACACCGCTATCGGTGATGAAAGCCCTCGCGCAAAGCGACCGCGCCGTGGCCGAAGCCACCGCCGCGCGCGCCGGTTTCCTGCCAAGCCTGACCGCAGGCGGCAGCTTGGGAAAGAACGGCTCTGGCATCGGCCTTGGGCTTGGGTCTGCGAATGGCATTGGCTTTGGCATGGGCGCATCCCTGCGGGCAATTGACGCGCAAAAAGCAGCGGCAGCAGCCCGCGTTGGTCAAGTCCAAGAAGACGCCAACCGGTCCTTGCGGGCCTTGGAAGGCGAGCTGGCATCACTGCAACGCCAAGGCATACAAGCGCAATCATTGGCTGCGCAAGCCTCTGATAACTATGATATATATGCAGCCCAGCAACGTGAAGGCCAGCGCGCTGTGCCCGATGTCGTCGACATCTTTGAAACCAAAGTCAGGACGCAACGCGAAGCCGTTAGCTTGAAGTATGAAGTCGCCCGCGTGCAGCTCAAAATCGCTGCGCTCAAAGGCGCGCTTGTGAACGGGGACCAGATATGAAGGGCCCAGTACTGTCGTTTGACATGAACGCGACACGTGGCGCAAAGCTCGCGAAAATCGACCCAATCGCAACACCAGAGATCGCCAACGACGCGCCCACGCCAACAGCACGGTTTTCAGACAAAGCCATCGCGCGCGCCGAAGTCGCCTCGCTCTATGCAGGGCTTTTGGGCGTGGAATTGCAACGTACCGACCTATTGGAACGGCTGACCGCGGACAGCGGCGAAGACCTGTCATCAGACGCAATTGCCGCCGCCCTTTCCAATGTTGGGCTGATCACCAAGGTCAGCAAAGCGCGCAAAATTACCAATACGCTTTGGCCTGCGCTGGCAGAAATGACATCCGGTCAGGTCATTCTTGTGATGCGCCAAGAAGACGATATTCTGACGATCTATGACACCACGCAAACTGGCAATCAGGCCGAAGTGCCCGTCACCGAATTTGCGCCGGTCTTTACAGGTCACATCATTCGCGCCGACGTCGCCGTCGAAGAACTGACGCGCCGCCATGCCAACAAAGGCGAAGCCGAACATTGGTTCTGGGGTAAGATTAAATCCTACCGCCGGATCATTTTTGAAGTGGCACTAGGCTCGTTTGTTGCCAACCTGTTGGCCGTCGCCGTGGCGCTGTTTTCGTTGCAAGTCTACGACCGGGTTATTCCGCATCAGTCCACAGCCACGCTTTGGGTGCTGGCCATCGGTGCCGGTTTCGCCATGCTGCTCGAGGCGTTTTTGCGTATCGCACGTGCGCGTCTGATGGACGGTGCAGGGCGGCGGATTGAACTGCAGATCCAAGAACTACTGATGGACAAATTGCTCGGTATGCAATCAGGCCAAAAAGGCCAAACGCCCTCTGGCACCTTTGCCGCCGTGCGCGATTTTTCTGCCATCCGCGAGTTTTTCACAGCCTCCACCATTGGCACATTGACCGACCTGCCGTTCATCGTTTTGTTCCTCGCACTTGTGGCTTCCATTGGTGGCAACGTGGTCTGGGTGCTGTTCATCGGGGGCATTCTCATGGTGCTACCATCGTTCTTTATGCAAAAGAAAATGATGGAATTGACCATGGCCACCCAAGGGGCATCAACAAAATCCAGCCGCTTGCTGCACGAGGCGATTTATGACGCCGACACCATCAAAGCACAGCGCGGCGAAGACCGGTTCAAACGCATTTGGTCGGAACTGACCGCCCTGTCATCACTCGCCACATCAGAGCAACGCAAGCTCGCCACGACCCTGACGTTCTGGTCGCAAGGCGTGCAGCAGGCGACCTACGTTTCTGCGGTGGTCGTCGGCACGTTCATGGTGTTCCAAGGGCAGTTCACCGTCGGTACAATTATTGCGGTCGGCATCCTGACCAGCCGGACATTGGGCCCGTTGACGCAGCTTGCTGGTACGCTTGCACGCTGGTCCAACGTGAAAGCCGCGCTCGAAGCGCTTGATAAAATCGCAGACGCGCCGCAAGACATGGAAGAGGGGCGCACATATCTGCGCCGCGAGGTCATCGCAGGCGAATTTGAGTTGCGCGAACTGACTTATTCATATGACGAAGAAAGCGGCGCAACGATCGACATCCCCGCGCTAACGATCAAAGCCGGCCAGCACATTGCGATCCTTGGGGCCAACGGGTCTGGCAAATCGACGCTGCTGAAAGTACTATCAGGCTTGCATAGCCCAACGTCTGGCCGCGTGCTGATCGATGGCGTTGATATGGGCCAAGTCATGGCGCGCGATCTACGGCGCGGCATCGGATACCTCAGCCAAGAAGTACGCCTGTTCGCGGGCACCCTGCGCGAAAACCTGAACCTGACGTTGCTGGAACGCGACGACGAAAGGCTGTTGGCATCGCTTGATTTCGCAGGCCTCGGCCAGTTCGTGCGCAATCACCCCAAGGGCCTCGATCTTGAAATTCGCGATGGCGGCGAAGGGCTTTCTATCGGGCAACGGCAATCTATCGGCTGGTCACGGCTTTGGCTGCAAGACCCGCGCGTCTGCCTGTTGGATGAACCAACTGCGGCGCTGGACCAAACATTAGAAGCGACGCTCGTCAGTCGGTTGGAAACATGGCTCAAGGGGCGCACTGCGATCATCGCAACGCACCGCGTGCCGATCCTGCAGTTGACCGACCGGACAATGATTTTGCAAAACGGTCGTCTGACAGTCGACGGGCCACGCGACCAAGTTTTGGCCCACATGCGCGATAAGAAAAAGGCGGCAAGCTAATGGCAACCATCGACGCAGAGTTTTCGGGGCGTATGCGCGGGTCTTCCGTGACGATCTGGCTGGTCGGGGCGACAGTGCTGATCTTTCTGCTCTGGGCGAAATTCGCGTCCTTGGACGAAATCGTGCGGGCCAACGGCGAGCTTGTGTCAGCGTCGCGGCCGCAGATTATCCAAAACCTTGAAGGGGGCATTCTGGCCGAACTTTTGGTATCTGAGGGGGACATTGTGCAACCGGGCGACGTGTTGGCACGGTTGCGCGGGACTGGGTTCCAGACCTCTGTGGCGGACCTCGAAGACCAGATTTTGTCGGCAGAAATTCGACGTTTGCGGCTCGAGGCCGAAATCGGCGGCGCATTTGATTTTTCGGTCCCCGTAGCAATTGCACGACGCAGCCCGAACATCGTGGCCTCCGAGCGGGCATTGTTGAATGCGCGTCAGTCTGATTATTCCAGTAAAGTCGAAGGCGCACGCCGCGTGAAGACCGAAACGGCGCGGGAATTGGCGCTAATGGAAGACATGCTGAGACGTGAAATCGTCGCCCTCGTGGAAACCACCAAAGCCCGCAAAGCCAACGCTGACGCCGATATCCGCTACAATGAAATTGTGACAGGGGCCGAATTGGACCGCGCACGCGCCTATTCGGATACGCTACAAGAGTTGGCCCAGTTGGGGCAAAACCTGCGCATGGCCAACGACCAATTGCAGCGCACGGTGATCACGTCGCCAATGCGCGGGATCGTGAATTCGCTTGGGATCACGACCATCGGCGGAGTTGTGCGTCCGGGTGAAGAGATTGCACAGATCACACCGCTAGGTGACGAGCTATTTGTCGAGGCACAAGTCAAAGTCGCGGACATCGCAAACGTGATCCCAGGCCAAACCGCAACGATCAAATTTAGCGCCTATGACTATACGATATATGGCAGTCTGTCGGGCAAGGTGCAGTTCATCTCGGCTGATACGTTTAAGGACGAACGCCGCCCTGATATCCCACCGCACTATAAGGTGACGTTGGCTGTTGACCTGGCGAACCTAGACGAACGCCAAAGCCAAATCGCGATCCGACCAGGATTGCAGGCATCGGTAGAATTGCACACGGGCGAAAAAACCGTGCTGCAATACCTGACAAAGCCACTGTACCGGTCACGCGAGGCGTTGCACGAGCCTTAAGTACGATGGGTTAAAACCCATCCTACAAAGTACTGTTGGCGTTGTCTTTTCAGGTCACTGCCGCGCGGGTTTTAAATTCATCCTGATCCCATGTCCGGTTGGCCATGATGTCCGCAAGGATTTCGACAGCACGGTGGATGTCCCCTTCGTCTAAATACAGCGGTGTGATTCCGAACCTAATGATATCAGGTGCGCGGAAATCTCCGATGACGCCTTGTGCGATAAGCGCCTGAATGATCGCGTACCCTTCTGGATGGTGGAACGATACTTGGCTGCCGCGCGCGGCCCCGTCGCGTGGTGAGGCCAAACGCAAGTCTGGGCATTTAGCCGCAACTTCAGATATGAGTATTTCAGACAAAGCGAGGGCACGGGCGCGCACATCGTCCATGTTCACATCGTCCCAAACGTCCATTGCTGCATCAAGCGCTGCCATCTGAATGACTGGCGGGGTACCCACACGCATTCGTTCAATGCCAGTGCCTGCTGAATATGTTGGATCAAACGCAAAAGGGGCTGCGTGGCCGAGCCACCCTGACAAAGCGGGTTGGGTCTGGTTGATGTGGCGCGGAGCCACGTAGATGAAGGCCGGCGCACCCGGGCCACCGTTGAGGTATTTATAGGTACAGCCGACCGCGAAATCCGCATTGCAACCGGCCAAATCAACGGGGATCGCCCCTGCTGAATGTGCCAGATCCCAGACTGTTATGATCCCGCGTGCCTGTGCGGCCTTGGTCAATGCTGCCATGTCGTGCAGCCGTCCTGTCCGGTAATCGACTTGGGTAATCATCAGGACAGCGACGTCGTCGGTCAACGCGCCCATCACGTCCTCGGGTGCGACTGTGCGCAATTCATGCCCGCGATCCAGTGATTTTATCAGCCCTTCGGCCATATACAAATCGGTGGGAAAGTTGCCGGTGTCTGACACGATCACGCGGCGACCTGGGTTCAAGTCAAGGGCTGACGCGAGGGCTTGGTAGACTTTGATCGACAGCGTATCGCCTAAAACGACATGTCCTGTCTCGGCACCAATAAGCCGCCCAATGCGGTCGCCCAGTGCCGAGGGTTGCGCCATCCACCCAGCCCTGTTCCAGCCAGTGATCAGCATATCACCCCATTCGGCAGTCACTGTCTGTGCGACCCGCGCTGTGGCCGCAATCGGGAGCGGGCCAAGCGAGTTCCCATCAAGATAGATTGTGCCCTCAGGCATGTGAAAAAGTGCTTTGGTCGCTTCAAAATCGGTCATAGGCCAGTCCAAACTGTTACAAGTGCGAGAAGCGCGGGAATCGTCTGAAAAATCAGCGCCGGCTTTATCCCGCAATATGCGGCATAAAGCCCAGCTAAGGCAACGCAGGCCAACAGGTAAACGCTCATTGGCACATTGCCGATGATCAACGCCACGATCAGTCCAACAGCTAAGAACCCGTTATACAGTCCTTGGTTGGCGGCCAATACGCGCGATTGAGCGGCGAATTCAGCGGTGGTTCCAAATATCTTGCGGGTGCGCGGGGCCTCCCATTTGACCATTTCCAAATAGAGGAAATAGAAATGAATGGCGGCCACGATAAGCGTTAGGATCAGCGATAACATTAGATTTGACCTCCAGAGATTTGAATAGTTTGACCGTCGATTGAGCGGGCACCGTCCGAGCAAAGCCACATGGCGGCGGACGTCGTCTCGTCAACCTCAAGCAGGCGGCGATGCCGGTTGCCCTTTGCGATAGCGGCGACAGCTCCGGCTTCATCGGTATCAAAGCGGCGCATCAGACCGGGGATTTGGTTGCGAACGATGTCGGTGTCGACATACCCGGGGCAAACCGCGTTGAACGTGATTGGGGCGCGCATGTATTCCTCGGACAGGCCACGGATCAGGCCGATCACACCGTGTTTGGTCACCGTATAGGGGATCGCGTTCTTAAGCCCGCGCACACCCGCAATTGAACTGATAACAATCATGCGGGCAGGCATGTCAGCGGGCAGGGTGGCCATCGCTGCTTGGAATGTCAGGAAAACGCCGTCCAGATTGGTCGTCATTGTGCGGCGCCAATCGGCAAGGGTCGTGGTGGCAAATGGGCCGCCTTCTGCGATCCCTGCGTTGGCCACGCAAATCTGGATAGGGCCACGGGCATCTGCCGCGGCTTTGATCCCGTCGCGGGCCGAAGCCTCGTTATCGACATCCATCACCAATGCGTGCAGATTTGAGTGCGTGTCGGCGACCTGCGCCAATTTATCGCCGCGGCGGCCAGTAATCGTGACCTGTGCGCCAGCATCGGCCAATGCGCGCGCGATCCCTGCACCGATCCCTGAACCACCGCCCGTGATCAATGCATGTTTGCCTGCGTGTTCCATCTGAACTCTCCTAATTGGTTCTCATGCTAGCGGCACAGGCGGCAGGCACAAGAGAGCGCCGCCCTTTGCGCCTGAAATGTCGTGTCATGAGAGGCATCGCTTGCGAAATATTATTGCGCGGGCTAGGCATGCTGCACTGCAAAATCGCGTAGGAGGGTTATCGATGAAAATCGGATCACCAAAAGAACAGTTTGACGGCGAGAATCGCGTGGCAATGACGCCCGCATCGGCCAAAGACTTACAAAAACTCGGATACGACTGCGTTATCGAATCCGGTGCTGGGGCGGCTGCTGGCTTCTCTGACAAAATGTATAAAGACGCTGGCGTGGAGGTCGTGAAAACCGGCACTGCGCTGTTTAAAACGGCGGATATCGTCGCCAAAGTCCGGCCACCATCCGACGCCGAGGCGAAACGGCTGCGCGACGATCAGACCCTGATCTCGTTCTTCTATCCGGCGCAAAACGAAAGCCTGATGGCGGCTGTGAACGCCAATGGGACGACCGCAATCGCGATGGATATGGTGCCTCGGATTTCGCGCGCTCAGAAAATGGATGCGCTGTCATCAATGGCCAATATCGCGGGTTACCGCGCGGTGATCGAGGCGGGCAATAATTTTGGCCGCTTCTTTACCGGCCAAATCACTGCCGCTGGTAAAGTACCACCTGCCAAGGTTTTGGTTGTTGGCGCTGGTGTCGCGGGTCTTGCGGCTATCGGCACGGCGACGTCGCTTGGCGCGATCACCTACGCATTTGACGTGCGCCCTGAAGTGGCCGAACAGGTCGAAAGCATGGGCGCTCAGTTCGTATTCCTCGACTTTGAAGAAGACCAAGTCGACGGGGCCGCCACTGGTGGTTACGCACCAGTATCATCGCCTGAATTTGCGGCAGCGCAGCTTGCAAAGTTCCGTGAAATCGCACCTGACATCGACATCGTGATCACCACGGCATTGATCCCGGGCCGCGATGCGCCAGAACTGTGGACCAAAGATATGGTCGACGCGATGAAGCCCGGGTCGGTCATCATTGACCTCGCGGCAGAACGCGGCGGCAACTGTAAACTGACGGTCATGGACGAGAAAATCGTCACTGATAACGGCGTGACAATCGTCGGCTACACCGACTTCCCGTCGCGTATGGCCGCACAAGCATCCACGCTTTATGCGACCAACATTCGCCACATGATGACCGATCTGACGCCAGACAAAGACGGCAAACCGGTGCACAACATGGATGATGACGTGATCCGTGGTGCAACAATCACGCACGCAGGTGCCGTGACCTTCCCACCACCACCACCCAAGATCGCAGCGATTGCAGCACAACCGAAAAAGGACCCGCCAAAGGTTCTGACAGCCGAAGAAAAACGCGCCGAAGAGACCGCCGCATTTAGGCTGCAAACCCGCAACCAAGTGGGGATGCTTGTGATTGGCGGCATCATTCTTCTGGCAATCGGACTTGTGGCACCCGCAAGCTTCATGCAGCACTTTATCGTGTTTGTATTGTCGGTGTTCATCGGGTTCCAAGTTATCTGGGGCGTTGCACATTCATTGCACACGCCGCTTATGGCGGTCACAAATGCGATCTCTTCGATCATCATTTTGGG
>CAJXTP010000124.1 GCA_913061335.1 uncultured Loktanella sp. | reverse complement strand
GTCTTGACTCCGACGGCGCTCATTCTCTTTTTGTAGCCGCTTCAGTTCCTTCAGTTGTTCTGTTCCCATTCCGCCGTACTTCTTGCTTCCAGCAATAATAGGTTTGTTCAGTCACACCGATCTGTCTGATCGCGTCAATCCGGGGCATGCCTTGCCCCATCAGAACTTCAACCTGCCGTAACTTCACGACTATCTCTTCGGGCTTGGGTCTCTTAATCGCCATCTCTGGTCCTCCGCTTTCCTACCTATAGGGGCGGACCACTTCAAAGGGGCAGGCTTAAGGGGACAGTAACACTAGATCGGTCAGGGCGGATCTGGGTGGCGCAGGGGTGAGCGTAAAAATCTCTCAAGCATAAAAATAACTATACATGACGTGATGATCGTGGTTTATATTAATTAAAAGTCAATAAAAATTTTTTGAGGAAACCGATATGAAAAAGAACCTGCTGATAAATGCTTCAAAGGCGGCGCTTGGCGTGCTGGGAGCAGGCTTCATGCCTGTAGCTGCAAGCGCGCAGCAGGCTGATGCCGGCATTACGGTGAGCGTCGATGGTGCTATGGGCACTGGTAACTACACAAATGAATTTTATAAAGAAAAACTGGATGCCAACGACTTTGATGAGTTTGACAGTGACAGCGCTTTCGTGGGGTCTGTTGGTGCAAGCGGTGCTATCAACGACACTTGGGACTGGAAGCTTTCAGTGTCGCGGACTGAGTATTCCAGCAACGTTCTGAGCGAAATGGGCGAAGATGGTTTTGGAGTCGCATCCAGTGACAACAGTCGCACGGACGCAGGTCTGACGATCGGTCGGTCGGTCGCACTTGGCCCCGTCAACACGCGTCTTGGTCTAGGTCTTGCATATGCCAATGCAACATCTTCCGCAGATAAAGGCTTAACTGACGGTCCGTTTAGCAGTTTCGATAGCGAAACAGAAACGTCGTTCCAAGGTATCGGCCCACGTCTATCTATCGATGCTGAAACCGCGCCGATTAGTCCAGATGGCCGCCTTTCGATTGTTGGCGGTGCAGACGTAAGCTTGCTCTCTGGTCAATACACACACAGCAAGGGCTTTAATGCTTATGACGGCGAAGATTCTTTTGGTGGATCAACGAAAGACACCAAAGATGGCGAACTCACAACTGCTGGTCTCTATGTCGGCCTCAAGTATGCCGTGTCCGACGCGACGTCATTCCGGTTCGGTTTAAGGCGCGACGTTGCAATCATGGAACGTGCTGATGCACAGTTCTTCTTCTCGGACGACCAAGAGACGCTTACCGTGCGGGATGACTTGAATTCTGTTTATATTGGTATGGACATCAAGTTCTAGGAGTGCGCTGACATTGGGTCAGCAAAGCTCAAAGAAAAAGGCTCGGGTAATCTGCTTGCATGGTTTCCCTGGCCGTCCTAGCGATTGGGATGAGCTTGCATCCAGCGCCGGAGGTGAACGTGATATTCATTCAATTCCAATGCCTTGGCTCAGCGCTGTGCCGGCACTCCCTTTGAACCTGAGAATGGTTCTCGAGTATTGCCGTATTCTGATTGATGAAAATGCCCAAGAGCCCGTTCATCTGGTTGGGCATGATTTAGGTGGGTTAGTCTTGTGGTGGCTGGCGCAAAGCAATCTAAAAGACCGCATTGCAAGCCTCAGTATTTTATCGTGTCCGCATCCGCTTGCTTACGCCGAATTTACCGCATCGGCCGACTACGCGTCGCGGTCTGACTATATTGACGACATTATTCAAAATGCCCCCGAAAATATCCGCCGGCGAATTCAGGAAACCGAGGCTGACGCGGCTACAGGGTTGATTGAGACGCTTAAAGACACCGATATTGTCAGGCTCGCCCCCCTCTATACAGAAATACTAGCGTCCCGCAGTATATCAGCAGCGAATGCACCCAAAACCCAAGACATTCCGATTGCTTTGATTAATAGTTTTGACGATCGCCTTTTGGGCGCGTGGGCGCACGAGCGATCCGTAGTGCACGTCGATGGTTCCGTTCAATCACTGCTGGTGGATGGTCAAAGTCACTTCCCGCATCTGACAAGTTCGCAACCGGTGAATAGCTTTTTGAAAGAGTTCTGGAATGGTACTGGCCACTAATAACCCGACAGCATTGCAACCATTTGATGAACCGAGCATTGAGTCCGACGCACGAAAGACGCTCAACCGGATCATCTTGGAATTGCTGAAACGTACGGTCGTTCCGGTCAAAAGTAGGTCGCCGAATATTGGCAATCTCGCACTTGTGGAAGAGCCGGAACTTGCTGAATTTATGATGCGTAATCCAAGTCTGTTTCAGAAGAACTTTGCCTTGGTTGCAGCACTGGGAGACAGCCGGTTCAACCTGAATGGCGCACGCTGGGAGACATTCAGAAACCGAACCCAGCCTGCTTACAATAGTGCCAGCAGACCAAGCGAACGCTCTTCGGTTGCATCGCATTACCAAACCGCTGTTGATGCTTTCGATCCAGATAACGTCAATGACATTGAAGTGCTGCTAGGGAAGGCCGCCTTGCGCGTCTTTATGCAAGCACTTGGAATATCTCCCAGTATTGACGCATTCATCGGTCTGTTCCCGCAAGTCAGAACACATGCCAAATTGCTTCAATACTTCTCCTGGAGGGGCGTCAAAGAGCCTGATGTCTTAGCCAAACGCGCAAATTGGCTCGACACACAATTCAGTGACATCTTCATGGCGGATTCACTTAGCCGGGACTTCATTCAGCAGGCTATTTCTGGCAGCCAGCTGGATGAATGGCACCCGGCCGTCACCGACTTGATGCAGAATGCCTTCGCAGGCACAGAGACAACTGTCGCAACTCTGTGTTGGGCGCTTCGGCTGGTCGGCCAGAATCAGGCGCTGCAAGAACATATGCGTGAAGAGGCCCTATCAGGCACCAATGATATGCCTGTCATTCGCAGCTTCATGTCGGAAGTGATGCGCTGTCTACCTCCTATTCCATTTGTTGTGCGTGAGTTAACTGCAGATTACGAGGGGCACGGCCGCAAATTCAAGGAAGGTCAACAGATCGTTCTATCGATTGTCGGACTGCATAAACATCCTGATGCATGGTCAGACCCCAATCAGTTTCATGCAACCAGAAGTGAGTTCATAGACTCCAAATCTGCGCCAAAGGCATTTCGTCCCTTTCTGTCCGGTCCGCGCGTTTGCGGCGGCAAACGACTCGCGGAAATGGAAATGCTGGCAGCCATGGCAGCCATCTTGCGCAAGTGGCACATTATCACAGATGAAGCTGACGTAGGATATGAATATGCCTTGGCGATGCGACCAGCATCCTTAGGCGGCGTTAGAATTGAAGCGATTTAGCCGTGAGACGAACAGCGCCGAAACTGCCATTTTATGTCATATTTGGAACCGGTAGATCCGGCTCAACGCTGGTGAGTGATATCCTTGACCTTCATCCAGAAGTGCTAAACATTTCAGAGTTCTTACTTGGTTTGTTGGCTGCAGGTTTGCAGCACCGCGATCAAAAGATAAATGCCGCGGATTTTTGCCACATTTTGCACTCGGCCAATCCGTCACGCGCCACTTTGGTGCGCATTGGGATAAAACTGCCAGAGAACAGGTACCCCTTCAGTCAAAACGGCATGCGTTTTACTGAAAATGATCCTGTACCCTTCCCGCTTTATTCAATGTTGCCGCGCCTTACCAATGATCCAGATGCTCTGTTTTATGATATTGTGGATTATGTGCTACTTGAGAATGGTCAGACAGCTGGGCAGCACTTGGATGCCGTTCTTCAAGCACTGCAACACTGCTGTACAGGCAAGGTCATAGTAGAGAGGTCCGGCGGAACTCTCGCCCTTCATGCGCGTATTAGAGACTTGCTACCCCACGCCCGACCAATCGTCCTTTTGCGCGATGGAACCGAAACAGCCCTTTCAATGCGTAATCATAACTTTTTTAAGCACTTTATGTTGCGAATGGTCATGCAGTCACAACTTGGCTATGACCCCTACCAGAGTCGCGAACGGGCGGGCGTCGCACAGCTTCATCAGCAATTGATCGACAACTTACCCGAAAACATTACTGCTGTGCATTTCGAGCGTCTAGACTTGCCTTTGCGCGTCTATGGGGAACTCTGGTCGAACGCCATTAGACTTGGCGCACCCTTGCTTTCGCAAACCCTACCTTGGTTTGACTATAAGGAGCTGTGTAAAGAGCCGGAACGTTTCCTGCGCTTGTTGTCTGTGCAGTTAGGGGTTTCCCCGTGGCCGGAATGGGTTGAAAAATCTAAGAAATTGATTGCGCCTCCTCGTGACGCTGTTACTCATTTGTCCGAGATGGATAGGATGGAGCTACGGGATGCGTGTCGACCCGGCTCCAAATTACTCGCCGATTTGAAAGGCACTTGATGACCGTTGATCGACGTCCGGACACGACCCATTGGCTTAAAATTCTAAGCGGTGACTATGTTATCGACGTCGCTGTGCATCAATGGACCGTGGAAGCCCCCGTTGCGACAGCGTTCTGTTTGCACAGTTTTACTGGAAACGCTCAGGACTTCGGTTTTTTGGCAACCGAGATCAAGAGCCGTGGTGTCACGACGCTTGCTGTCGATATGCCAGGTCGCGGAAGTAGTGCTTTTCTAGGGGACGGTGCCCGCTATACGAACCGACTGCTGCAACTTGTTCTGGCCGAAGCCATCGCACTTGCGACGACGCAGCTAATTATGGTGGGGACGTCTTGGGGCGGCGCCTTAATCGGCGCCCTCACTCCTTATATCCGGGCTAGAGTTGTTGGTCTCGTTTTAGTCGATGCACCGCTCGTGTCGGGGAGTGAATCATTCTATCCTTATGAAGACTTTCTTCGTGACGAGGCGTCGATGTCGTTTCGTTCATTGCAGAGCGCCCGTATCTATTTTGGGTTAACGCGGAATTTGCTTCATTTGCCGCCAGATCAGCTTGATGAATTGGTCGCAGCCTCCATCATGAAATCCGAAGGCCAATATCGTATGCGTTACGACCCTGCACTTGCGAATATGATTGGACGACGAGCGCCCTTTGATTTGTCAAAGTCACTGGTGAAAATGGGAATCAAAACGCTGGCTGTTCTTGGTTCAGATAGCCACTTGGTTCAGGCACAAGCCCAGATCGCTGCACGCGCCGCACTCTCGGATTTGACTACGTATATTTGTGAACATGAGGCGCACCCACCCTCTTTATCACGGCCACATCATCTAGCGCATATTGCATCGTTCATCGAGAGTTGTGTTACGCCTGACGATCCCGATTCAGCTTAACCGACCGCGGCGTGGGGGGGCGGGCGCCATCGAAAAAACGCTTCCAGTATACTGGTGTATCTGGCTCGAGCTGTTTTGCCGCGCGGATCATGCGCATGATCATAGCGCTATCTTCAGCATGAAAAATTGTGACTACAATCGCCTCTCCGCTGACAACCTTGTTCAGCGGGCCGGTGTTATCCATCCAGCCTTCGGCAATATCGATCGATGTACGGACCCAGCCCACGTATCCGGTCAGTTTGTCATTTGTTTCGACAATGAGATGAGTCCCATCGTTGATCTGGTGCATCAAGGAAGAAACAGACGGGCCAAATTCAAACTTCGAAAATGGCTCTATGCGTGAGAGGTAACGCACTACTATCCCGAGTGAATAAGGATTCCGTGCCAGCTGCGTTATACGAGATTCTGTTGTTGCACCGTTACTCATGCCTTCATCCATTATTTGTCTTTATGTCTCTCTCACCTTACGTGCCCGCAGGTCTTGAATATAGGATTTAGCATTGCATGCATAGTGTTTCCAATGGGTGGAATTGAATACTGGGTGCTAAATCACTTGTGCCGCGCATTGAAACGCGGCAGACTAATTTTTTTCGCTAGTCATGAGCCGTTTCAATTGTCCTCTAACTCCGCCAGCGTCCGCATTTCAACCCAGCGTGCTGGATATGCTTTTGGTATGAGACAGCCTTCGGTTGAGATGGAACTGATCTTGGACAGACCGGCGCAGTTTGAAATGACGGCAGCACAATCGTGCCTGTCCGAACTCTTTGAGATGGCTCCCGAAGACTGCCCTCTAGTCCGCGCGTTCGATGAAGTTCAACTAGATTCCCAACTACTTGATCTATTGGGGTGTACCTGCGGCTTAGCACGCCATTTACTTCAAGAGGGTGGCGTGCCGGTGTTTGCCCCTGAAGTAATACTTGACGCGCGCACGCCTGATGCCGAACCGTCACGCGTCAGGCTCCACCTGCGTATCCCAATGATCGACCATGTCCCGCGCGGACAGGTCGTCGCGGCCTACGCTCATGCTTTGAGTATCACATGGACCTTCACAAAGCCGGAGGGCTTGCGTGAAGACCCTAAGCCTATTGCTGACGCGCTTTGCAAAGATTTTATTATGCCAATGCGGAAAGTCTTTGAATGGGGTCTTTCCACTAGGCCGCTGTTCAAAGAAGCTTTCGACCGGGACATTCCATTCTCGCATCTTTCGACTGGAGTCTTCCAGCTTGGCACCGGCGTCCATTCTCGTCTTGTCGCCAGAAGTGCGACGGATAGTGATTCAGCGCTTGGTGCCAGGATTTCTCATCGCAAGGATCAAACTCAGGTTTTCCTGCAGGATATGGGCGCACCCACGGCGGATATGATATTGGTTCGCGACGCCGAAACAGCGTTGCAGGCCGCTCACAAAATCGGGTTTCCCGTAGTAATTAAGCCTGCGGATCTTGATCGCAGCGAGGGGGTTTTCGTCGACCTTCAAAATGACACGTCCGTGCGTGACGCTTATGCAGCAGCAAGTAGGCTATCTTCTTTGATAATGGTGCAGCGGCAAATCCGTGGTTATTGCCATCGTCTTGTCGTCTTTCATGGGCGATTTGTTTTTGGCTTTACGCGTCATCCTGCCGCTGTTGAGGGTGATGGAATGAAATCGGTTAGAGAACTTGTTGACAGATTTAACAATATCCAACTGCGCAAAGCCAAGCATTTGCAAGCGAAGCCCATTCCCTTCGATGACGAAGCGCTATCATGTCTGAAACACCAGCATTTGGGTCCAGATGACATACCTGGAACTGGGGTGTTCGCGTTTATGCGGAAAGCGAACGTTGCGCAGTATGCGGGCCACAATGAGATCATTACGGATAGGGTGCACCCCGAGAACATCGCGCTGGCAGAACGTGTATCAAGGATGTTTCGACTAGAGAGCGTTGGAATCGATTTTATTTCAAATGACCCTTCGCGCCCATGGCAAGAGACTGGTGCCGCGATAACCGAGTTGAACTTTCAACCGCAAATTGGCGAAAACACAGCACGTGCCAATCTTGCGGCAATGTTTCCTAACGGGACGCACGGAACAATACTGGTCATATGCTTTGTGGGTGGCAAGGCTGCGATGAAGGCAGGACGCAAGTATTTTGACGAAATACTCACAAAGGGTATCAAGGCGGTGTTGACATCGCACGATACTACTATCGGTTCGGACGGGGCTATTTACCAACTCGACATTGGAAAGGGTCTTTCCCCGCGCTGCACAGCACTATTGCGAGACCCAAGCATCTCGGAACTTGTAGTCGTCGTTCAGACAACAGAGTTTACTATTTCAGGCCCGCCCTTTCAGGGCAATGTCACTGTTACACATGTCGACTCTGATGTTCATCGATCGACTGATCCAAGTGAATGGGTCAATGCAGAGGCCGTAAGCGATTTGATCAGACTTCTTAAAGGCCGTTAGAAGCTTGTGCTGCGCGGGTAGACCCCACAACAAGCGCAAGTGAATCATCCAGTAAGCGGCGCCCGGTTTCAGTGAATCGAGCATTTTCTATTAATACCGCATATCCATCCAAAAAGTTCTTCCGACGCACTTCCATTACTTCACGGGCTTCAATTCGCATCGCATTTTTTGCTCGAGGGTTGCGCTCAATTTCGGCAACAAAACTGTACATTCGCGCCAAAACAAAAACGGCGTGATAAATCCCGTCCAGTGGACGCAGATCTATTCTAAGTGGGCTCGCGTAGCGTTCTGACGTTGGGTTCAATACCCGATGGTCGTTGCAGCTAAGCGCGAATAAGAGCGAATGTGCACTCTCATGAACCAGCGTTTCGGCCATAGTCAGCGCAGTACGCTGTCTCCGCATATTTATCAAGATTGCGCCATATCGCTCCAGGCTGCTGCATCCATCAAAGGTCATCATGCCGCGCGGTCTGCCATAAACGGCGATAATTTCGGTAGTAACTTTGGCCAAAGCCTGCCAAGTAATTGGTGCATTGGTTTGAATTAGTTTTATTGAATCTGAAAGCGTGAGCCGGATTCGGCAGTGCGCGCCTTTCGGTACAGTCCCCATTTGCGTAGTCGACAGTGACGATGAAGCAAATTGCAGCGAGGTTTCGCGCAGCTTAGATCGGCCAAATCCCTCTAATCCAAACATGCGGATAGCGATGTCCAGATCAGGCTCTCGACTACTTCTTGCAAGCGCAGCCAAGTGAGGGCGAATAGATCCCAGCTCCTCATTTTGTATTGCACGAACCAGCGCAAAATAATGCCCTGTCTGACGTCAGCGCTTATGGGTCCAAATAGCGTTATTTGATAAGAGAGTGTT
>CAJXTP010000123.1 GCA_913061335.1 uncultured Loktanella sp. | reverse complement strand
CGCCATTTCTGTGGTCGAAAGCTGGTCCTTCGCCGCCACCGCATGCGGATACAGCGCCTTAGACATACCGCGCCTGTCCACCGTTTCCATCGCACGGCCAAACGCAGATGACACCTGCAACAGGTTCGCCATCCGGTGAATATCCGCGCTGCTGTTCGCGCCCGCCCCGTGAAATAACGCCGGATTGAAAAACACCGCGTCACCCTTGGCCAGCGGCAACTGAATATACCGATCCTCAAACAAGGCGCGAAAATCATCGCGCCGCCATGCGGCATAACCTGCACGGTAAGTCTGCGAAAACGGCAACAGCTTGGTCGGCCCGCTTTCCACAGGCATATCGCAATGCGCAACGGCACCCTGCAACGTCAGGGCAGGCGACAAGTCATGCACATGGGCCGGATACGCACAGCTGACATCCGCCGACTGAAACCCAAGGTGATAATCGCGGTGCGCCAACTGCGCGCCACCGCCCGGATGCACAAGGTTCACCTGCGCGGTCATCTGATAATTCGGGCCAAGCCACGCCTCGGACACAGCCGCAATCACCGGATTGGCAAAATACCGCAGGAACACATCAGGCGCGGCAAAACACAACTTTTCCAGTGAATTCCAAACACGGTCATTGGCACCAGAGGCCGCAAAATGATCAGCCCCACCGGACCCTTTTTCCGCGGCGATAATATCTTGGTAAACGACAGTGGCCTCGTCCAAAACGCCCGTGTCTGCATAAGCATTCTTCAAAACAACAATGCCCGCGCCATGCATTAAAACACCGGCCCATTCGGCCATCAGTGCACGATCAATATCCAACGTGGCGACATCATAAATCGGCACCTCGCTTTGAATGTCACTTGCGCGCGGCACGGTGGCGGGGTCAGTCTTGCGGTCAATCAGCGTCTCAAACTCTGCGATATCGCAGGCGTCTGGGTCAAAATATCCAATATGGGTCATCGGCGGTCCTCCTGTTTGACCTCAGCTTGGCGGTGACAGGCCTTGCCGTGTGCACCAATATCCATCAAGAATACATCAAATGACCCACCGTTTCCCGATCAAAGAAATTGCCCGCCACGCAGGGATTAGCACCGCAACCGTGGACCGCGTGATCAACAACCGCGCCCACGTCAGCCCGCAAACCAAAACCCGCGTGGCGCGGGCCATTTCCGAACTGGAACGCCAAGACCAACAGATCGCCATGCATGGGCGGCAGATGTTCTTTGATTTCGTGATCGAGGCCCCCACCCGCTTTAGCCGTGAAGTCAAAGCGGCGGCAAATGCGGTAATGGATCAATTCGGCACCGCCATTTGTAGGCCACGGTTTACCACGCAGGAGATTATGCCAGCGGCTGACGTGGTCCAAACGCTCGACCGGATCATCAAACGGGGCAGCCACGGCGTCTGCCTTAAGGCCCGCGATATCCCCGAAATTCGCGCCGCCGTTGACCGTGTTGTGGGCGCAGGCATTCCCGTCGTGACCTTGGTTACAGACATCCAAAACACCGCGCGCACCGCCTATGTCGGGCTTGATAACGCCAGTGCAGGGCGCACAGCGGCCTACCTAATCGGGCAATCTCTAAACCATCAAAAAGGAACAGTTCTGACGACCCGCAGCAACGACATGTTTCTCGGCGAACAAACCCGCGAAGCAGCGTTCACGGCGGCCCTGAATGCACAACACCCACAGCTAAGCATCGTATCAACCAGTGGCGGTGGCGGCTTGCACTATGAGACCACCAAAAACCTGATAGGCCTGATTGATCAGCTAGATGACCTGCGCGCAGTCTACTCAATGGGCGGCGGCAACCGCACGATGTTGGACATGCTCGATCATCATCGGTTGATGCCGCAGGTCTTCGTGGCACATGATTTGGACCAAGATAACCGGACCTTGATCACGACGGGTCGGATCAACTTTGTGCTTCACCATGATTTACGGACCGACATGCAGCGGGTGTTTGGCGCATTCTTGCAGCATCAAAACCTTGGGATCACGCAGACCGGCCCACTGGTGTCAGCAGTGCAGGTGATCACACCTGAAAACGTCCCGAACCTACGGATGACACGTCGGGTCTAGGGGCAACGCGGCGGGCGTTTCTACACTCGCCACATTACGAATCGGTAAACGCTGATTGATGGCATCACCGCGACCGCCAGAACATTTGGCGGTCAGACGGCGATTGATATGCCCTCACCCCTGAATAAAATGCACATTTTGCCCGTTTGGCCGAATTGTAACAGTTTCGCGATGGATCAAAGCCGCCTATAGTTACCGTAGCGCGTCCACGTTGGGCCGCGATGAATTGACTTTAGGGGACCGCTGCCATGATCCGCTCCGAATTGATCCAAAAGATTGCCGACGAAAATCCGCATTTGTATCAGCGCGATGTTGAAAACATCGTCAACACGATATTTGAAGAAATTATTGGTGCAATGGCCAAGGGAGATCGCGTTGAATTGCGCGGCTTTGGCGCATTTTCCGTGAAAAAACGCGATGCGCGTACAGGCCGAAACCCGCGCACTGGCGAAAGCGTCGCAGTTGAACAAAAGCACGTTCCGTTCTTTAAGACCGGTAAGTTGCTGCGCGACCGTCTCAACGGAAATTAAGAGGTACCCATGAAAACGATCCGCTATGCTTTTTGGGCAATTGTTGCCCTGTGTCTGATCCTGATTGGATTGGCGAACCGTGGTTTGGTAACAGTGCGCGCCATGCCAGAGGCATTCTCGGATCTGCTTGGCATTGCGCCAGACATGGAACTGCCGCTGTTCATCGTCATCTTCGTTGGCATCGCCGTTGGTTTGTTGATTGGTTTCTTATGGGAATGGGTCCGCGAATACAGGCAACGCGCCGAAGGCCGCCTAAAGGCCCGCGAAGTCGACGCCTTGCGCCGTGAACTTGCAGCATTGAAGGTTAAGACAGCCGACAATGGCGACGATGTTCTGGCGCTTCTCGATACCTGATGTCTGCCCTTCCGCGCGTTAAAATTTGTGGCCTGCGTGACAACACAGGTTTGACAGCCGCTGTTGACGCAGGCGCGGCTTACGTTGGGCTCGTGTTCTTTGAAAAATCCCCGCGCTACGTGTCATTTGAACAGGCGGCAGCTTTGGCAATCGCAACACCTGTTGGCGTGGCCAAAGTGGGCCTTGTAGTGAACCCGGATGATGCGACGCTTACGGCTCTACTTGATCAGGTGCCTCTCGATATCATCCAGCTACACGGCGCTGAAACACCCGCGCGGGTGGCCGAAGTCCGCGCCCGCTACGGCCTGCCAGTGATGAAGGCCATTGGCGTGGCTGGCGCCGATGATCTGACGCAAATCTCTGCCTACGAGGCCGTTGCTGATCAAATTCTATTGGACGCTAAACCTCCACGCGATGCGCTGCTTCCGGGTGGCAATGGGCATACTTTTGACTGGAGCTTGATCGCGGGCAGGCTTTGGACCAAACCTTGGATGCTTGCTGGCGGGTTGACCATCGACAACGTCGCATCCGCGGTCGCCCAAACCGGGGCGCGCCAGATTGATTTGTCGTCCGGTGTTGAATCCGCGCCTGGCGTAAAAGACCCAAAACTCATCGCGCAGTTTGTCGCAGCGGCGCAGGCTTAAGGCTCTAGAAACCGCCGTGTAACCAGCGTAGAAAACACCCAAGTACCAAACGGGGAAATAACAATGTCAGACGATATTTTTAACAGCTTCATGAATGGCCCTGATGAACAGGGGCGCTTTGGCGATTTTGGTGGGCGCTTTGTGTCCGAAACCCTGATGCCGCTGATCCTCGAACTTGAAGAACAGTATGAGTTCGCCAAGACCGACGACACATTCTGGGCTGAAATGCACGATCTGTGGACCCACTATGTTGGCCGTCCCAGCCCGCTGTATTACGCCGAACGGCTGACAGAACACCTTGGTGGCGCGAAAATCTACCTCAAACGTGATGAGCTGAACCACACTGGCGCGCATAAAATTAACAACGTCTTGGGCCAGATCATTCTGGCGCGGCGTATGGGAAAAACCCGCATCATCGCCGAAACTGGCGCGGGTCAACACGGCGTGGCAACGGCCACCGTCTGCGCGAAATTCGGCTTGAAATGCGTGGTCTACATGGGTGCGCATGACGTTGAACGCCAAGCCCCCAACGTGTTCCGCATGCGCCTTTTGGGTGCCGAAGTCATCGCAGTCACCTCTGGTCGTGGCACGCTTAAGGACGCGATGAACGATGCGATGCGTGACTGGGTCACCAACGTGAGCGACACATTCTATTGCATCGGCACCGTCGCAGGGCCACACCCATACCCCGCCATGGTCCGCGATTTTCAGGCGATCATCGGGCAAGAAGCCAAACAACAGATGCAGGCCGCCGAAGGCCGTCTGCCGGATACCCTGATCGCCGCTATCGGTGGTGGGTCCAACGCGATGGGCCTGTTTTTCCCGTTCCTTGACGACACATCGGTGAATATCATCGGCGTGGAGGCAGGCGGCAAAGGCGTAAACGCCAAGATGGAACATTGCGCGTCCCTGACAGGTGGACGCCCCGGCGTGCTGCACGGCAACCGGACGTATTTGCTGCAAGACGACGATGGTCAAATCCTTGAAGGTTTCAGCATCTCGGCGGGTCTCGACTATCCCGGTATCGGGCCGGAACACGCTTGGCTGCATGACATTGGCCGTGCCAACTACGTGTCGATCACCGACGTTGAAGCGCTCGAGGCGTTCCAGCTGTCATGTGAAATGGAGGGGATCATTCCAGCGCTGGAACCATCCCATGCATTGGCCCACGTGATGAAAATCGCACCGACCCTGCCAAAAGATCACCTGATCGTCATGAACATGTGCGGGCGCGGCGACAAAGACATCTTCACCGTCGCCAAGGCTCTCGGCTTCGAGATGGGTGAATTCGCGTAAACGACGTCCGCTAGTCCGCCACTCGCGTCAGATAAAGCACATCAAACAGGCTTTCGTTGACAGGCGCGGGGAATAACATGCGGGCCGTGGTTGGGCTTGTTTGTTCAACAATGGCGACCTGCGGCTGCACGGCACCAGTCCCAAGATCCTCTGGCGGCAAGTCGGTATAGGCGACCTGTTCGCCGTTCGTGACATAACCGACACCCAGATAAATCATCGTGCGGTCTTGCAAGGTGACGCGACCTGACGTGCGTTGCGATCCAGTCAGTTTTTCAAAAATAAATCCGGTGCCATCGGTGGTAAACCTGCACTTGAACGGGGCATAAACCACCAACGCCAGATTGCCGCCCAGCTTGATCGTGCGGCACTCCCAATCGCCAGACAATGTGGTGCCAAGCGGGGCAAGTGGCTGACCCTGCATCGCATCTTGCAGCCAGTCCACATCGCCACGGCTGCCGCCAGACAGGGCTTGCAACAACGCGCGGCCGGCAGTGTCGTGATAGGTATCAAGGCGCAGTTGTTCCTGCGGGCGGATCGCATCTTGGGCGGCCGCAGGGTTGGCGCAAAGCAACGCAAATGCCAGCGCACGGATCATAGTGGGTCGCTGCTATGTTGACGAAGAACGGCGATCGATACGATTTCTAGGGCACGTACATGGGTGCCGTGTAGATTGACGCCCGGCGCGCAGCCTTCGTCGTGGGCTTGCAGGAACCGACTGGCGCAAAGGCACCAACTGTCGCCCGCCTTAAGACCGGCAAATCCAAACTCAGGGCGCGGCGTGCTTAGGTCATTGCCGAGGTATTTTGAGAACGCCAAAAACTCGGCGTTCACGACAACACAGACTGTGTGACTGCCCTGATCATCTGCACAGGTATCGCAGGCCCCGTTGCGGAAAAATCCGGTCATAGGGGCGGTGGAACAGGTCTGCAATGTGCTGCCAAGCACGTTGAACGACGGGTCTTTTTCCATATCAATCTAAGCTTTCTGCGATAGCGCGGAAGATGGCGATGTTTTCATCCGCAATCCCGTCGGCGCGGAAATTGCGGTCGGCACCGTGGGTGGCCACGACGACATTGCGACCCTGATCAACATAGATGTACTGGCCGTAAATCCCGCGCGCAAGGAATTGTCCGGCGGCTGCACCATCAGGCACCCACCATTGATAGCCATAGCCAATCTCACCGACCTCTGTGTTGGCGCTTGGGGCAGTGCTTTGCGTGACCCAATCGGCAGGCACAATCTGCTGGCCTTCCCACATGCCGTCTTGGGCGAACATTTGACCAAAGCGGGCGTCGTCGCGGGTGGTTGTGTTCAAACCACCCAGCACAAAGGCCACGCCGTAGCCGTCAGTCAGGAAATATGGATCAGCCTCGAACCCCAATGGGCCGACGATCTTTTCGACCATAAGGTCGGTGATACTGCGACCCGTCGCGCCGCGAATGACCATGCCGATCACATGGGTGTCGATGGAAACATACTGCCAGCGGTCGCCTGGGGTGGCGTCTGTTTCAGTCAAATCAGCGGCGAACCCGTCCATTGACCGGCCAAGCGCCAACACGCGGCCCATCCGGTTAATGTCCGATGATTGATCCAGATAGTCCTCGTTAAACGTTACGCCAGACGACATTTGCAGCACATTTAGGATGCTCGCATTGGCATAAGCAGACCCCGCAAGCGCGGGCACATAATCGGTCACGGGGACGTCAAGATCAGGGATCACGCCCTCGGATACCAACACACCCAGCAAGGCCGACAGATAAGATTTCGACACCGACCAGTTGATCCGCAGGTCCGCCGCAGCGGTGCCTTGAAAATAATCCTCATAGACAATGCCGCCATCCTTGAGCACTACAAGCGCTGTGACCGCACGCTCATCGATCCATTTGTCGACAGCCGCAGGCAAGGCAGCGGCAGCTCCTTGCGGCAGCGGGGCAGGGTCGTCGACCGCGCGGATAAGCGGCACAGTCAAAAACGCGGCGTCCATGTTGGAAAAATTGCTCACGATTTTCTCTTGTGAAAACAGGCTGTTCACTGCCAACAGGCGGCCAATTTCTTCGCGTTTGATCAGCGCAATGACGGCCAAAACCACGACGGATAGGGCCAAACCCCAAACAACCCATTTGAAAAATGACGACATGTCTATCCCTTCCATTGCACCCAGCGCCCGTGAAAATCGGCGCGACCTAGGTCAATTGTGATGTCACCAGGCCAGATGCGCAAGGTCATGGCGGCACCGGGGCTTTGGCCGTCAGGTTCCATGCCAAACCACGCAAGCGGACAGTCGGGGGTCGCCTTGGCACCTGCCGCTGCAATCAAAGCCGCACCGCGGGCCTGCATATCGGCCGGAAAATATTGCCACGCGATGGTGTGATAAATCAGATGGGTTTGACCCGCGATGTGGGCTAACTGATCCGCCAGCCAGACAATCGCATCCGCTTGATCGACCTGCGCATCAAAGGCGTCAATGGCGGCAACAGTGCGGGCCATGCGGTCGGGTTGATCAGGCCAAAGATATGCGCGCAGGCGAAGCTGATCGTTCGGGTTTCGTGGATCAAGCGGGTTGAGATCAACGCCGCGCCGGGCGATGACGACAGTGTCGGCATCGGGCGGCGCTGGTCCCTCCCAATCAGGTGTCAGGATCACATCGGCGCCCAACTTCCCAAAGCGCTTTCCGCCAAGGGTGGCCGCAAACTGATCCCACATTAGGTTCAGCCCACCGCTTGCGCCCAGCTCGGATAGGCGCATCGGCAGTCCAAACCTATCGGCCAAAACGTGACCCACTGCGATCAACACAGCGGCGCGGCGGACTTCGTTGGTTTGCGGCGGGCTGTCGACCCAACCGTTCAAAAACGCATCCTCACGAACCATCGCATCCGCAACAGCGGCCCAAAGGGTATCGTCGCCCACCACATGCGGCGGATACACCGCCGCCAAAGGATCACCGCGCAATACCAGCGCATGTAGCCCGCCAGCGAGGCGCAGTGGCAAGGATTGCGCGCTTGGACCAACGTCACCTTCCCACGTAAAATACCGGTCCCGCAACGGCGTATCAGGCCAATCGCGGCTGCCCAAAATGGCGCATAGCTGGCCCATAAACGGGGACCCGAGCGCGACACAGGCAGCACCTTGAAAGGCAAACGCCTGCGACAACGCAGGTGGCATCACTTGAAACGATCCGTCAGTTTCTGCAACGCCGTGCGGGTGTCCTCGGGCGGGGCCACAGGCGCGGCAGCCTTGGGAGCGGGCGTTGATTTCGACGACCGGGCTGGGGTCAAACGTAATCCAATCGTATTGAGAAACTTGGCGCTCTCACCAGCGACCAAATGGGCAACACCATCAGAAATCCCGCGCAATTCATCATCCAACCAATCAGCGTCAGCTTTCGGAAAATCGCGCAAAACATAGCCCGCGACGGCATCCTTATGACCAGGATGACCAACGCCCATGCGCACGCGATCATAATCTGGGCCGATATGCTGGTGAATAGAGCGCAATCCGTTGTGACCTGCATGACCACCACCGGTTTTGACACGAATTTTGGCGGGGGCCAGATCAAGCTCGTCATGGAACACAATCACATCTGCAGGATCAATCTTATGGAACCGAGCAGCCTCGCCAACGGCCTGACCAGACAGGTTCATGAACGTCTCAGGCTTGAGCAAGATCTGTCTCTTATACACATCTCCGAGCCCACGAGACCTCTCTACATC
>CAJXTP010000122.1 GCA_913061335.1 uncultured Loktanella sp. | reverse complement strand
AGATGTAGAGAGGTCTCGTGGGCTCGGAGATGTGTATAAGAGACAGGTGCAGCACAGCTTACCGAATATGCCAGCAAATCAGGGTGCGTCCGGCGCGCAGCGATTGAGCTGAGGTTCACAATCGACCCAATCGGTTTATCTGCATCCTCGGCAGACAGGCTGGCTGCTTGTTTGATCATCTTGCGCGCCACAGATTGGCTTAGCCGTAGCCCAGCAATTAGGTTTTGCTGCAACAGCTCTTCGACCGATGTGTCATCGACTGACAGGCTATCGGTTGGCAAAACTTGGCGCGCGGCATTCACCAAAATATCAACGCGGTCGAATGCATCAATGGTCGCGGACAACAGGTTGGCAATCGTCAGCTTTTCACGCAGATCACCCGCAAAGATACGCACGTTTTCTTCTTTGGCGGCTTCATCGCCCATCTCGGCGATTAGGCGATCTTCGTCCATGTCAGCAAAAACAACGTTTGCGCCTTGATTGATAAAGTGACGCCCAATTGCCAGGCCAACGCCATTAGCGGCCCCAGTGACAATCGCGGTTTTTCCTGCAATCGAAAAAGACATTTAGCTTCTCTCCAGCCTTAGCGGTCGGGTTGCGTGAAACACCTTGAACGCTCCGTTACCGGCAACCTCGTCAACATTGCGGAAGCTTTCCCGCAGGGCCTGTTCATAGGGCAAATGGCGGTTCGCGACCATCCAAAGTTTACCATGAGAGGCGAGCATCCGCGCAGAGGCCGCTATAAACGCCCGCCCGATTGATGGCTCTGCGCTGCGACCAGAATGAAACGGCGGGTTCATGACTATCCCGTCATAGGCATTGCGGGGCTTAAACGTTGTGGCATCCGCCCAGTGGAAATTGACCCGCGTATCCGTTACGTTCAGACGCGCGCAATCCAGCGATAGGGTCTCTGCCTCGATCATATCAAGCGACGCGACACCAGCACGCGCCAGAACCGGCGCGGCCAAATAGCCCCAGCCTGCGCCAATATCCGCCATTTTGGAGGGCATCTTTTCTGGCAATACCTCTGCTAGCAAGGCAGACCCCTTGTCCACAGCACCATCCGAGAACACGCCAGCGGTTGTGAAATAGCCATGTTCGCCTTGAACAGGCGGCGGGGCAGCCCAATCGGCAAACACATCGGTGCTGTCAAACCAAAAGATACGGCCATGCCCCTTTGGGATCGACGACACGTCACCAAGGCGTTTGCGGCAATCCTTAAACAGGCTATCGACACCGTCGGTTTTGTATCCGTCAACAATCACCAATTTGGCCCATGACGCGGCAGCAGCCACCATGGAGCGCGCCAACGCTTTGGACCGTGGCACCACAACAACGGCGATGTCCGCTGGCTCGGCCTTGCCGGTGACCCTATAGCCTGCGTCATTCCAGCTGGCGAAATCGGGATAGAACCCTTGGGCGATCATCACATCGTCGCGGGGCAATGCACTGATGTCATAATCAGCAGCGGGGCGCATGATGGTGATCTTGCCAGTAGGCAGTACCAAGACACCATCAGTGATGGCAGTTGTAAGGCGAGATAAGGACATATGTAATTTTCCGAACAGCGGCGCGCGCTATTCTTTTTCCATCGTGCATTGCAGCGGATGCTGGTGGCGTTGTGCGTAATCCATGACTTGGGCGACTTTGGTCTCGGCGATTTCATGACTATAAACACCGACCACGGCAACGCCTTTTTTGTGTACGATCAACATAAGCTCATAAGATTGGGCGCTGGTCATTCCAAAGAACCGCTCTAAAACCATCACAACAAATTCCATCGGCGTGAAATCATCGTTCAGGATCAGAACCTTATAAAGCGGCGGCCGCTTTGTCTTTGGCTTAGTTTCAAGCACGACGCCGACGTCACCGTCGTCGTCATCCTTATTGTCCGCCATCATGTAAAAGTCAGCAAGCATCACCAACACCTTTTTGGATTAGATGGAATATATAGGGCAGCGTGACCGACATGGAACCCCCCCGATCACACGCCGTTCGGGTGAAACAATTTGGACACTTGCGCGTTAACCATTCCGCCACATTCCTGACACATTGGCTGATCTAGGGGCAGCGCAGTCATCTGACCACTAGATTTACCCGCAACAACACGAATGCCACACCGAAAGTCTTTGAAATTAGGGTATTTTCTGAAAATCCGCTTTGTGCTAGATTCGGAAACAACGATAAAAGGCACTCGGAATTAATCTGGGGCCAGAGGCAGTAAAGATAAGAGGCAAGCGACGTGAAAAGTCGTCCGGGACAATTGGCCCTGCGTTGGGCATTTCTGTGCATCTGTTTAATTGGGGTATCCTTTGCGGGATCCAAAAGTCATGCGGCACCTTACGCCGCCATGGTGATGGATGCGCGCACGGGTGAAGTGCTCCATTCACGCAATGCGGACACGCGGCTGCATCCAGCGTCGCTGACCAAAATGATGACCCTGTATATCGCATTTCAGGCGATCCAGCGTGGTGAGATAACGCTTGATACCGAAGTGACGATCACAGCCAACGCCGCCGCGGAGCCGCCATCAAAATTGGGCCTGCGCCGCGGTCAGACAATCAAACTCCGGTATCTGCTCCGTGCGGCTGCAGTCAAATCCGCCAATGATGCGGCCACCGCCATTGGCGAAGCGATCTCCGGGTCCGAAACCGCATTTGCGACCCGTATGAACCGCACAGCAGCCGCAATGGGCATGCGCAACACGACATTCCGCAACGCGCACGGCCTGACTCAAAACGGGCATATGTCGACAGCCCGCGATATGTCTATTCTTGGTCGCCACGTGATTTATGACTATCCACAATACTATAACCTGTTTTCGCGCCGAACCGCTGACGCGGGCATCGCAACTGTCCGTCACACAAACCGCCGCTGGCTTAATAGCTATGAAGGCGGCGACGGGGTCAAAACTGGCTATACACGGGCTGCTGGGTTCAACCTTGTGGCGTCCGCGCAACGCGGACAAGAACGCATCATCGCAACCGTCTTTGGCGGTGCATCGACTGCCTCGCGCAATGTTAAAGTGACTGAATTGATGGACCTTGGGTTCAATCGCGCGCCATCACGCGCCACGTTACGGCGGCCTGATATGGTTGCGGTAGCATTTCCCGAAACCGTACAGGGCAACGGCCAAGCAGCGACAAACGGTGGTGCAGGCAAAACCGTGCGCGTATCTGGATCTGTCAGCCGCAGTTTGCGCCCCAAAATGCGCACTGTCCCTGACGTTTCACTGGCCGTGAATACTTCCGACATTAATTCCGTCTTGGCCGAGGCGCTTAGCGCAGGTGCTGCCGAGGCCCAAGATGCCGTCGCTCTTGCGCTTGCCACAGCAGACGCCAACGCCGCGCCACAGGTAGAACCAACCAATCTTGTCCCTGCATCTGCGGATATCGCCCCAGCCGCTGGTCCTGAAATCGTGACCCGCATATCCACATCCGGGGGCCGCCACTGGGGCGTCAACATTGGCCGCTACGGATCAAGATACCAAGCCGAACGCGTACTGCTAAAGGTCGCGCTTAACGAAATGAGTACGCTGGATGGGTCTGTGCGCCGCGTCGTGGGCCGCTCTGGTGGGTTTGATGCGAATTTCATGGGCCTAAGCCGTGAAACAGCGGATCTCGCCTGTCGCCGCCTTATCGCGCGCGGCACACCTTGTTTCATGATCGGGAACGAAGGCTAAATACTGCGGCCTTCAAACGCCGCAGCCATCAGCTCTTTGGTGTATTCAGTCTGGGGTGCATCAAATATATCGGCGGCATCTCCGGCTTCAACGACATCCCCTTGCTTCATCACCATCACCTTGTGTGACAGCGCGCGCACGACTTTTAGGTCGTGGCTAATGAACAGATACGCGAGCCCGAACTTGACCTGGAGATCACGCAACAATTCCACGATTTGGACCTGCACAGTCATATCCAGCGCCGATGTCGGTTCATCCAACACCAATAACTTGGGCCGCAGGATCATGGCGCGCGCAATTGCGATGCGCTGACGCTGACCACCTGAAAATTCGTGCGGATAGCGATCCATCAACGCAGGATCAAGGCCAACCTCGCCCATAATTTCGGCCACCATATCGCGACGATTCTTACCCGGCGCAAGACCATGTATGGCCAATCCTTCGGCAATAATTTCAGCGACGGTCATACGTGGTGACAGCGACCCATACGGGTCTTGGAACACAATCTGAACATCGCCGCGCAAAGGACGCATCTGCTTGGGTGACAATGCATGAATATCGGTGCCTTGGAACGTGATCCGCCCCTCGGACCCGATCAGGCGCATGATAGCCAAGGCCAGCGTTGTCTTCCCCGAACCAGATTCGCCAACGATGCCAACTGTCTCGCCTGCCCGCACAGTCAGGGTCGCGTTATTGACCGCCTTCACATAGCCGACAGTACGTTTCAGTAGACCTGCGTGGATTGGAAACCAAATTTTCAACTGGTCAGTCTCGATCGTCACCTTGGCACCGTCAGGCACAGGCGCAGGCACGCCCGCAGATTCAGCAGACAGCAACATTTGGGTATAGGGATGCTGCGGGTTGCCGAAAATCTCGGCCGTCGGGCCAGCCTCGACAATTTCGCCATCTTTCATCACGCAAACGCGGTCGGCAATTTTGCGCACAATCGTCAAGTCATGGGTGATGAACAGCATCGACATGCCGACATCGCGTTTCAAATCGGCAAGCAGGTCCAATATCTGGGCCTGAATAGTGACGTCCAACGCCGTCGTCGGCTCATCCGCGATTAACAGCTCTGGCCCATTTGCCAATGCCATCGCGATCATCACACGCTGACGCTGCCCACCAGACAGTTGATGAGGATACGCGCCAAGACGGCTTTCCCCGTCACGAATACCAACTTGTTTCAGCAGTTCAATAATCTTGGTCTTCACCCTTGCCCCGCGCAGGCCCTGATGCAGTTCAATGCTTTCGGTCAGTTGCCGTTCAATCGTGTGCAGCGGGTTCAGCGACGTCATCGGTTCTTGAAAAATAAAGCTGACATCATTGCCGCGCACGGCGCGCAGTTCAGGTTCAGACGCACCAACCATTTCGCGGCCCGCGTAGGTTATCGACCCGCCAACCCGAGCGTTGTCATCAAGCAATTGCACTGTCGACAACGCGGTCACAGATTTGCCAGAGCCGGATTCACCGACCAAGGCGACCGTTTCACCTTTGTGAACTTCAAACGACACACCGCGCACCGCGTGGCTGATTGCGCCGTCTTGGCGAAAGCCGACGGTCAGGTCTTTGACTTTCAAAAGTGCGGTCATGAGAATGTCTTTCGTGGATCAAAGGCATCACGCACGCCCTCGAATATAAACACCAACAGCGACAGCATGATCGCAAAGGTAAAGAAGGCGGTGAAGCCAAGCCAAGGGGCCTGTAGGTTCTGTTTGGCTTGCAATGTTAACTCGCCCAAGGATGGGGCCGACGACGGCAAACCAAAGCCCAAGAAATCAAGCGACGCCAACCCACCAATTGCACCTGTGATCAGGAACGGCAGCATCGTGACGGTTGCAACCATCGCGTTGGGCAACATATGGCGGAACATGATCACGCGGTCAGACACGCCCAGCGCCTTAGCTGCGCGTACATATTCCAGATTGCGGGCGCGAAAGAATTCAGCCCGGACTACGCCGACAAGCGCAGGCCAACCAAATAGGATCGTCAGGAATACCAACAACCAGAAACTTCGACCCAATATCGCGGATACGATGATGATGACATATAGCGACGGCATACCTGACCAAATTTCGATGAAACGCTGGAACGCCAGATCAATCCAGCCGCCAAAATACCCTTGCACAGCACCTGCAATGATCCCGATTACCGACGCGCCAGTGGTGACGATCAATGCAAACACAATCGACAGTCGGAACCCGTAAATCACGCGAGCAACGACGTCGCGCTTGGTATCATCCGTTCCCAACCAGTTGGTGGCTGACGGCGGCGCGGGTGCCACGCCTGCAACATCAACAATCGTGTTATAGGAATACGGGATGACGGGCCAAAGTATCCAACCTGCGCTGAAACCTTCGATTTGCAACACGACATCGTTGTCTACGGCCTCGATCAAGCTTTCGGGGGTGTCGAAACAGTCGACCAACCCGCCCGTGACGATCAGGCATTTAACCTCGGGGTCAGAATATCCGGCCTCTGTCAGGAAATCCCCGCCAAAGTCTTGTTCGGAATAAAACGACATCACGGGCATTCGTAATTCGCCGCGATACGACACAAGGATCGGTTTGTCGTTGGCGATGAACTCCGCAAATAGCGACAGGCCAAAAAGCACCGCAAATATCCAGCATGACCAAACCGCGCGGCGATTGCGTTTAAAGTTGCTCATGCGGCGACGGTTAAGTGGGGACAATTTAAACATCAGCCGCGCCTCTCAAAATCAATACGGGGGTCGATAAAGACGTAAGTTAGATCGGTGATAATCCCGATCACCAACCCCATGAGGGAAAACGCAAACAGAGTACCGAACACGACTGGATAGTCGCGGGCCACGGCGGCCTCGAACCCAAGCCGGCCAAGCCCATCAAGGCTGAACAAGGTTTCAATAATCAGCGACCCGCCAAAGAATACGCCGATGAACAGTGCCGGAAACCCAGAGATCACGATCAGCATCGCATTGCGGAACACATGGCCGTAAAGCACGCGATTTTCGGTCAGTCCCTTGGCCTTGGCAGTCATGACATATTGCTTTTTGATCTCGTCAAGAAAACTGTTTTTGGTAAGCAACGTAAGGGTCGCAAACGCGGATATCGTGGATGCAAGAACCGGCAACGTAATGTGCCAAAAGTAATCTAACACTTTGCCAATCATCGACAGTTCGGACCAGTTATCAGACGTCAAGCCGCGCAGCGGGAACACCCGCCAGAATGAACCACCAGCAAACAGCACGATCAACAGGATCGCGAACAAGAACCCGGGAATGGCGTAGCCAACAATGATGGCACCCGATGTCCATGTGTCAAACTTGGACCCATCGCGCAGCGCCTTTTTGATGCCCAAAGGGATCGAGATCATATAGGCAATCAGCGTCGACCACAGGCCAAGCGTGATCGACACAGGCATCTTTTCTAAGATCAGATCGACCACAGAAATCGACCGGAAATAGCTTTCGCCAAAATCAAATCGAATGTAATTCCACATCATGGTCAGGAACCGCTCTAGCGGTGGCTTATCAAAGCCAAACTCTTTTTCCAGTTCGGCGATAAAGTCAGCGGGCAAGCCGCGCGCACCGATATAGTCGTCACTGGCACCAGCGACGATCTCGCTGCCACCTCCAGAGATACCTTCAAACACGTCACCGCCGCCTTCCATCTCGGCGATGATTTGCTCAATTGGGCCACCAGGCACAAACTGTGTTAGCGCAAAATTGAGGATCATGATCCCAAGCAACGTCGGGATCACAAGCAGCAGCCTGCGCAGGATATAAGCGCCCATATTGGGGGTGTCCTTGCTAACGGTCTATTGGAACGCGCCGGCGTCTTTCAACGCCGCAGCCGCATCAGCATCATACCACCAAAAATCTAGGGTCCCTAGCGCAAATGGAGGCAGTGTTTCGGGGTGTTGATACTGGTCGTAATAGGCGACGGTGTGCACGTCCTTATACCACTGCGGAATCCAGAACCCTTCGGCGCGCAACACGCGATCAAGCGCTTTGGACGCCGTTTGAATGTTATCCAACCCTTCGGCAGCGACAACGGCGTCGATCACACGGTCAACAGCAGGCGAGCGCAAGCGCATCAAATTACGCGAACTGTCATCAGCCGCCTCGGAACCAAACCATTGGCGCAGCTGTTGCCCCGGCTCAAACCCTTGGGTCATGGTGTGGTTCATCAAATCAAAGTCACCTGACCGGCTGCGTTCGACATATTGCGCATAATCAACACGATTAAGCGCTGCGTTTACACCAAGCCGCTTTAGGTTCTCGACCATCGGGTTAACGATGCGATCAAACGCCGGAGACGCTTGCAGGAACGAAGCATCTAACGTCTGCCCGTCCTTCCGGCGCATACCGTCATCGCCCGCAACCCACCCTGCCGCGTCTAACAACGCAGACGCACGGCGTAGATTGCCACGATCCAACGACCGCTGAGATGTTGCAGATGGCGGAGCCATAACGACGTCGTTGGTCAATATCGACGCGGGTAACAAGCCCTCATCGACCAATGGCTTCAAAATGGTCAATTCATCTGCGGATGGGGTGCCCTTGGCCTCTAAGTCTGAATTCTGCCAGAATGAATTTACGCGCGCATACAGCCCGAAAAACAGTGACTCGTTGGACCATTCAAAGTTGAACATTAGGCGCACCGCTTCGCGGACACGCGGGTCTTGCCACTGTGGGCGGTCAAGGTTGAACACAAATGCTTGGGCCGATCCGATGGACCCGTTAGGAAGCTCAGCAACCTTCACCCAGTCTTTTTCAACTGCCGGAAATTCATAGCCCGTCGCCCATTGCTTGGAACTGTTTTCAACGCGGAACGTATACGCCCCCGATTTGAACCCTTCAAACGCAGCGGAACTGTCCGCAAAATATTCGACGCGGATGGTTTCAAAATTGTTGCGGCCAATGCTGGCCGGATGCTCAGCGCCCCACCAGTTTGGGTCTTTGCGGTAAACGATTTGGCGGCCAATATCGACGCTATCCAACAGATACGG
>CAJXTP010000121.1 GCA_913061335.1 uncultured Loktanella sp. | reverse complement strand
CATGCGATATCCTTTGGTTCCCCTCTCAGGTAATCTGCGGCGCACGGTGCTGCAAGGCCCCGCCGCGCCGCAAATGTGTTTACTGGATCCGCTGACCGTTCGCGATCACATGGCCTTCATCGTTGATCTCGATCTTGGACGACAGTTCGTCGTCTCCGACAGAGCGGGCAAACATACCCATCATCATGCGGCCCATCATGGCTTGATCTTCAGGGATCAGGCCCATTTCGACCAAGCTATCGATCAAGGCATTCCCACCCTTAAGGTTCATCGTCACCTCGCCTGCAGGGCGCGGCATGCCGTCGAATGTATCCAGATCAGAGTTGTCGAACGTGAAATCGCCAAGGCCGGTCAACTCGGCACCGCCAAGTTTTAACGACAGATTATTGAGCGTCACCGCGTTCAGCTCGCCAGGGATGTCGCTCATCGCGATGGCGTCGGTTTGGGTCGGATCGAGCAGGTCAAAGAACATCTTGGCCTTACCAGACAGATCAATCAGCAATGTCGCCGGATCATGGGGCAAAGCACCCGCTGGATCAGCCAACATCCAGATCATATCGTTCACCGCAAGATCAGTCAGGTTCACGCGCAAACCAAAGTCGGCAGGCTCGTCAGTTTTGGCCAAAGGCATGTCAAAACCAATTCCGTATTCCGCTGCTGACACCTCGATTGGGAACGGGATAGCTGCGCCCTCAAACGCGACATTCATATCCGAAACTGAAGCGTCATAGCTGATATGAGCCGCGTTCATTGTGGCGTTCAGCGATCCAGCGCCAGTACGCGCAGTACCCGATAGTTGCTCGCCGTCAGCATTGATATCAAACAGATAGCTAGCGGATTGATAGGCGTACCCAATATCAAACCCAAGGCCGTTTACAAAAAGGCTTTCTACGTCTTCGGCGGCCTCACCAATAGGCATAGTGCTGCTACCCTTGCTGCTTAAGCCGGTGATTTTGCCGCTGAAAGTAACATATTCACCGGAGGCATCGGGAGGAACCACATCGACAAGCATATCAACGGAAGCTACCGCCATATCAAAGTCAACAGCGCGTAGCTTGCCCGCCTTGGATGTGTAGGACCCAGACACGTCATTCGCGACTATCCGAAAATCAGCGTCGATTTTTTCACCGTCTTCGACAATGTCACCAACTATAATACCATATTGGTCGGCGGTCACATTATAAACCATTTCTTCGGGGGTGCCGCCAACGTTCAAAACCAAACCTGACTGCGTCACGGTCATTTTCACCGTAGCGTCATCATCGGCAGTAATATTAATCGGGTATGATGCGGCCATCTCGACGGTGACGGTGCCGTCACCGTTTTCAACGAACATCAGGTCGCCCAAGGTTGCCGTGATGTCGTTGTATTCGTCATCAAGGGTCAGCACGATATCGGATACCGTCAGGGTGTTGCCCTGCATCGTTTCCGCCCCAACAGAAAGCCCATCTTCGCCATAGATCGACAGGTTTTCCTGCCAGTCGGCCCAGACTTGGGCAGCGGTAACATCAGCGACGGCAGTGCCTGCAGATAGGATCGCAGCGGCGCAAACCGCCCCGCGCATTTTTGGAAATACTAATGGAAATAAAGTCATCTTCGAATCCTTTCGGTAGGTGGCCTTTCCCTTGCACATTGGGGCAGGGCCGCTAATTTCACTATAAACCTAGCGATTTCGGTGGTCAGTAAAAAGGGATGAACGATGAAAAACTTTGATTTGAGCGGGAAAACGGTCCTAATCACCGGTGCAAGCCGCGGAATTGGTAAAGCGGCGGCCTATGCGTTTGCTGATGCGGGCGCCAATGTGGCCTTGATTGCACGCAGCGTTGACGAGATCGCGCAGACGGCTGGGGACATCGGGCCTCGGGCATTGGCGATCCCTTGTGACGTGTCTCGACACACTGAAGTAGAAGCCGCAGTCAACGCGACCGCTGCAGCTTTTGGCGGGCTGGATGTGTTGGTCGGCAATGCAGGCGTGGTCGATCCGATCGGGAACCTCGCAGATACTGATCCCGAAGCGTGGGGACGGCTGATCGATATCAACGTCAAAGGGGTCTATTACGGGATGCGCGCGGTCATGCCTGGGATGATCCAACAAGGGCACGGCACGATTTTGACAGTGTCATCAGGTGCAGCCCACGGTCCCGTTGAGGGATGGTCGGGATACTGTAGCTCCAAAGCCGCCGCATATATGCTGACACGCGCCGCCGATAACGAGGCCCGCGCACAAGGATTGCGGATCATGGGCCTTTCACCTGGAACCGTCGCGACCGAGATGCAGCGCAAGATCAAGGCGTCGGGCATCAATCCGGTCAGCCAGATGGATTGGTCCGATCACATCCCGCCCGAATGGCCCGCAAAGGCGTTGGTTTGGATGTGCTCGCCGCAAGCGGATGAATATCTCGGGACCGATGTGTCGCTGCGCGAGCAGGCGATCCGTGATTTGGTTGGCCTATCGTGATCCACAGCACCACAGACGGCAATTGCCTGATCATCACGTTGGACCGGCCCGACAAAGCAAACGCATTGACGCCTGAAATGTTGCATACGCTTGCCGACACCGTCGAAGGGGCAACCGCCAAGGTCTTGATTTTGACGGGTACAGGACGGGTTTTTAGTGCTGGTGCTGATCTGGATGCAGCGCGCGCCGGACTTGCAACTAGTCCACTGTGGGAACGTCTTTCGGGTGCGGTCGCAAACTATGCGGGCCTGACGATTGCGGCGATTAACGGGACAGTTGCGGGCGGTGCCATGGGAATGGTGCTTGCCTGTGATCTGCGCATATCGGTGCCCGACGCCAAATTCTTTTACCCCGTCATGCGGTTGGGGTTCTTGCCGCAACCCAGTGATGTGAAGCGGATGCGGGCCTTGGTTGGCCCATCGCGTGCAAAACTCATCCTGATGGCTGGGCAAAAGGTGCCTGCGAGCGAAGGCCTTGGATGGGGTTTGGTGGATCAAATCGTAACTGCAGAAAACCTGATCGGAACGACGAAAGCATTGGCAACTGACGCATTGGGCGCGTCCCACACGCATATCTCCGCTATCAAGCGAATGATCTGAATGCTTGATTTGCCTTCTTACAAAGGGCACTAGACCCCAAACCAGACAGGGACGGTCGCACATGGAAGAACCAAACGCGTTGGTCGGGCAGGCCACTGAGATGTTCGGCACCGGCTATGACCTTGCAATGGGGTGGCTTTTGTCGCCCGCGGCATGGGTGCAATTTGCGATGCTCGTTGGCGCGTATGTATTGGCATGGTTGGTCAACCGGTTCGTGACGCCGCGTTTAGCTGCCCTGCTAACCCCGCCCGAAGACAACACGAGCCTATTGGCGAAAATCCGGCGCTATGTGCTGATGTTCTTGCCATTGCTGTTGCCGCTTTTCGCGTATGGTTTTACGGCAATCGGCGAGCAAGTGGCGCGGTCATTGTTCGGGTCTGGGGCCGTCATTGCATTCGGGAAACGGGTGTTTCTGTTCCTCGCGCTGCGGGCGTTCGCACGGGACATTTTGACCGACCCTTTCCTGCACCTGCTTGGAAAGTTCGTCGTCATCCCCGTGGGCGCACTTTATGCGCTGGGCATTCTTGATCCGGTCATTCTGGGGCTTTCCGAAACGCGGGTTAGCATTGGGAATATCGGGTTCAGTGTGTTGGCCGTCGTGCGCGGTATCATCGCAGGCAGCCTATTGTTTTGGCTTGGGCATTGGTCAAACACGCAGTCAGCTGACTATATTGAGCGGCAAAAAATACGACCCGCTATCCGGCAATTACTGACCAAGGTCGCAGAATTTAGCATCTTCGGCTTTGCGTTTCTTTTGCTGATGAACATCATGGGTATCGACCTTAGGACCTTGGCTGTCTTGGGTGGGGCTATTGGTGTGGGTCTGGGCTTTGGTCTGCAAAAGATCGCGTCGAACTTTATCTCGGGCGTGATCTTGTTGGTCGAAGGGCAGGCGACCGTCGGCGACTACGTCGAACTGGACGGCGGCGAGGCGGGCACGATCATCAAATTGACTGCGCGCGCAACTTTCCTAGAGACATTCGATGGGCGCTGGATAGTCGTCCCTAACGAAGATTTCATCACAACGCGCGTTGTGAATTATTCTGACTCTGGATCGGCCAACCGACTAGAAGCCGCATTTTCGGTCAGCTATGACACCGACATAAACGCGGTCCCCGCAATCATCGAAGCCGCAGTAGTCACGCATCCTGGTGTGCTTGATGCGCCAGAACCACCCGATTGCGAGCTGCGTGGATTTGGTGATAGCGGCATCGACTTTGTGGTCGAATTTTGGGTCAACGGGATCGATGATGGCAAAAACAAATACACGTCCGACGTTCTGTTTCTTGTCTGGAATGCCTTGCGCGACAATGGCATCGAAATACCATATCCACACCGTGTGATTGAGATAAAGGGCGGGATGCCACAATGAAAGATGCGCTAATTATTGGTGCCGGACCCGCGGGGTTGATGGCCGCCGAGGTGCTTGCAGCAGCTGGAATGACTGTAACGATTGTGGACGCAATGCCGTCCGTCGGGCGCAAGTTTTTGATGGCTGGAAAATCCGGGTTGAACCTCACTAAGAACGAAGACCCTGACAGTTTTCTGGCTGCTTTTGGCGATATCTCGGGTGCAATGCGCGATGCTGTTACGGCCTTTGGCCCGGTAGAAATTATGGCGTGGGCCGACGGGTTGGGGCAGCCGCTATTCACCGGATCAACAGGGCGCGTATTTCCGAAATCGATGAAGGCATCACCGCTTTTGCGGGCTTGGATGGCGCGGTTGACCGATTTGGGCGTGACGTTACAAACGCGCTGGCGTTGGACCGGATGGGAGGACGGGCAGGCGGTGTTTGATACACCCTCTGGTCGCACCACGCTTAATCCATCGCGCACGATTTTGGCTCTGGGCGGCGCAAGCTGGTCGCGGCTTGGATCAAATGGGGAGTGGGCGAAATACCTGACGGATGATGTGGCACCGTTCGCGCCTGCAAATATGGGATTCGTTGTCGATTGGTCGACACATATGGCCCCGCATTTCGGAAAGCCGATTAAATCTGTCGCGCTATATGCGGGTGATACCGTGTCGCGCGGCGAGGCTGTGATTTCAGCGCAAGGCCTTGAAGGCGGCGGAATTTACGCGATCAGCCGCGCCTTGCGTGAAGGGGCGGCATTAAGGATCGACCTGATGCCCGACTGGCCGGTGTCAAAAATCGCGGCGGCACTTTCGCGTCCGCGGGGAAAGACCAGCTTGTCGAACCATCTTCGTAAAACCCTGCGGTTGGACCCACAACGCATCGCGCTTTTGTCTGAATTCGGACGGCCATTTCCCGATGACTTGGCACCACTAATTAAGGCGCTCCCAATACCGCACAATGGGCCGCGTCCAATTGATCAGGCGATATCCAGTGCAGGCGGCGTGATGTTTTCGGCACTCGATGGTTTCATGCTGAAAAGCCATCCCACAGTTTTTGTGGCTGGTGAAATGTTGGACTGGGAAGCACCAACAGGTGGCTATTTGATCAGTGGCTGCCTTGCTTCGGGGCGGGCGGCGGCGTTGCAGGCGATTGCGGGCTAGGCCGCGTGCCGAAAGCGCGGTGCAACATAGCCAAACTGCGCCATGTCCCATCCATAGCGGTCGATCATCATTGACGTCGCACCAGTGTTGTATCTATCCATCCACGCGTCTTGGCCCGACATGCTGGTATGGGCTGTATTGAAGCTGGGGGCGATGCCGAGTTCGACCAAGACTGGCGAAAGGTCTTCTTCTATGGCCTCTGTACGGACGGTATGGCCTATTTTGCCAGCCTCCCATGCTTTTGCGGACCATGCCCCGTGCCTGCGCCAACGCGGGCTGTTGCGAGTGCCGGCGCCGATACCATCAGGTTTTGTGTTGCGCAGCCAGCTTTGAAAATTGGGCAACCCTATGCCCGCCATTTGCCGCATCTGCCAAATTGCGTCGGTCTGGGCAATTCGATCATACAGGCGGGTTAATCGTGAAAATGGATGTTCAGTCATTGAAACGCGCAAATAGCTGCGAAAAGCAAGCCCCATGCAGTCGAACTGCCACTCTGCCTCTTGAGGGGTCATGCCGTAAAAGAACGGATTTGCGCTGTTTCGATCGCGCTGTTTCACAATCTCGACGTCGCCCCAAGGAGATAGCGCACGCAAAACGCTGTCCCCAGCACCAAGTGGATCTGCAAATACGATAAACCGACGTTCGTGTGATACAATCATCCATACATTTTGGCATGAATCTGTAAAAAGGATGTTAATCAGACGCGGATCAGGTGGCGAACAGGTCACAAATCTCGTCGGCCATGCCGAATATGGCAAATCGGGATTCCATTCGTGTGACGGGACGGCTACACATTGGCCACAGATTTTTCGGGGGATTGATCATGCGGCGACTGAATTTACGGACCATTTTGGCGGGCGGCGCATCTTGTGTGGCAATCGCGTTTGGCGGCATGGCTTCTGCGCAAGACGGGCCAAGCTATACTGTCTTTGGAACACCAGGGTTGGTCGAAATGCCGACGGCGGAAAGCGCGGATCGCAGCGACATCGCGGCGACGTTCGCTTATGCTGGATCTGGCGGTTACCGGACATCATTCAGCTATCAATTGACTCCAAAGCTATCTGGCAGCTTCCGGTATGCTGTGCTGGATATGCATGCGAAAGATGTCGAAGATCCCGAGTTCGAAACCTTCGACCGCAGCTTTGATCTTCACTACCGGTTCAACGATGAATCGCAGTATATCCCCGCTATTGCAGTCGGCTTGCGCGACTTTTTAGGAACAGGGCGCTTTGGGTCTGAATATATTGTTGCGTCCAAATCCTTTGGTCCAAACCTAATCGTCACTGGGGGTTTAGGTTGGGGCCGTCTGGGCACGAACAACGGGTTCAGTAACCCGCTTGGTGCCATTAGCTCATATTTTGATACCCGTCCGGTCTATGAAGAGCGGGGCGAAGGCGGCAATGGCGGCATGATTTCCGTCAATCAGTTCTTCCGTGGCGATGCGGCGGTTTTTGGTGGACTAGAATATCAGATATCCCCCAATTTGGGTGTCAAACTCGAGTATTCATCAAACGCATATCTAGAAGAGCCACTAACACCGGCGGTAGACATCAAGTCCCCACTCAATTTTGGCGTGACCTACCGTCCGCGGCCAAACGTCGAGGTGAACGCGGGCTATCTATACGGCAGTGATTTTTCTTTTGGCGTAACGATGCTGTTGAACCCCGAAAACAGACCATCTTATAGCGGTCTTGATGGTGCGCCTGCGCCTGTCAGAGTGCGCCCACAAGATGCGCTTGCGGCGACGACATGGGATCGTGCAAACGCCCCTGCGTTACATGCGGCCTTGGCGCAGCTTTTGGCTATTGAAGACATCACACTGATCGGTCTTGAAGTTACAGATCAAAGCGCACGCGTCAGATTTACCAACAACAAGTATCGCAGCGAAGCTCAAGCGATCGGGCGCGTCGCTCGCATGATGTCGCAAGTGATGCCGGCGTCTATCGACATATTTACGTTTGAACCTATGCAACGCGGGATCCCACTATCTGCAACGACGCTACGCCGTAGTGATATTGAACAGTTGGAAAATACGGTTGGTGCGTCCGGGGCCATTTTAGCGCGCGCCACGTTTGATAGCGCAGGGCCAAGCGATGGTCTTTTACCAGCCGCGAGCCAAAGCGACAAATGGCAATGGGGTATTGGTCCTTATATGGCCTTGGTCTTGTTTGACGCCTCCGGTCCCGTGAATGCAGATGTAGGTTTGCAGTTTGATGGTCGGTACTCGTTCAACAAAAATCTGGTGCTGTCAGGTTCTGTGACCCAAAGTGTGTTGGGTGAACGTCCAGGGGGAGTTTTCTTTGATAACCCTAACGATTATGTCAACGTGCGCACAGATGGGGCCTATTTTGGTCGTGATGGCACGCCAAATTTAGAAAACCTGACGCTTGCTTACTATGGGCGTGTTGCACCAGATGTTTATAGCCGCGTCACTGTCGGATATCTGGAGCGCATGTATGGTGGTGTTTCGGCTGAGTTGCTTTGGAAACCAGTCGACAGCCGGTTGGCCATTGGCGCGGAGGTAAACTACACAGCGCTGCGTAACCGAGATGTTGGATTTAAGTTCGATGAATATGACTACCAAGTTACGACCGGACACCTGTCTGCGTATTATGACTTGGGCAAAGGTTTTCAGGCACAGGTAGACGTCGGCAGGTATCTTGCTGGCGACTGGGGCGGCACGTTTGCTTTGGACCGCGAGTTCCAGAACGGCTGGCGTGTCGGTGGGTATTTCACATTGACAGACATGCCGTTTGATCAATTTGGTGAAGGGTCATTTGACAAGGGAATTCGGGTTACGATTCCCTATGATTATTTCATTGGATCGCCGTCTCGCAAAGATGTCAGCACGACGTTGCGGTCCTTGTCGCGTGACGGTGGAGCACGCCTTACGGTTGACGGACGCTTGTATGAAACTGTCCGCGCTGGGCACGTCGCTGACATGACCGATACGTGGGGACGTTTTTGGAGATGATGACGATGACAAAGATGGCATTTCGAATGATCAGCGCGCTTGCTGTCGTAGGGCTTGTTGGCTGCGGATCGCTGAATGAACAATCTCTGTCTCTTATACACATCTCCGAGCCCACGAGACCTCTCTACATCT
>CAJXTP010000120.1 GCA_913061335.1 uncultured Loktanella sp. | reverse complement strand
GATCTGGATCAATTGGAGGTGTGGGGATCACTTGGCGGCGGAGGTGCTGTGAAGGGGCATACGAGGGGCTAGAAAAACGCGCCAGCGCCTACTGGGGTTGAGCGATATTCAGCATATCGTCATCCATTATCGATCGGATAAAAAGTCACTACTCTCAAAGCGGTAGTGGCGGAGAGACAGGGATTCGAACCCTGGGAACCCGTGAAGGCTCAACGGTTTTCGAGACCGCCCCGTTCGACCACTCCGGCACGTCTCCGCTCCTTGTTTCATTAGCTTTTGAGTTGAACGGGTACAAGCGAAATTAGAAGGTTTTACAGTCGTTTTAATGATTCACGTTCTGTTCGAGCGCCTAAAGCGCAACTATCTAGCTTTCCAAGGGATTGCCATGGTGTTGTGGCTATCGTGCCAAACTTAGTTGAGTGCCCAAAGACGTGTAATACCAAGTGGTTCCAGTTGATCGATGCACGTGTGCAAACAAACGATCTGATCGAAACCAACGTCGCTGGCTTAGAAACATACACCGAGTTTTCTGCAAGCGACACTGGGGTGGCCCTGAACGGGGCGTTATTTGCTGCCTTTGACGACATGTTAGATTCGATTAGTTTTGCGCTCGGCCGCGAGGCTGCGCGGGTGATGGCTGGACAAGGTCTATAACGTCGCGCCGATCACGATCCCTTCATAGCCATGCCCTTCGGCGCGCGCGAGGGATGGTTCTTTCGTTCCGCTGCGCAAGTCTGGGAAAATCGCCAGAATTTCGCGTGCCTGTTCAGTGTTCAGTGTATTGATTGCCTGATCGCCTGCATAAAAGCTTTCTGAAGGGCAATCGTTGGCCCAGATCACTTCGTGATAGTCGAACATAATATGTACATAGTTGACAAACCCGCCTTCAATCCGGCGCACGTTGCGATCATTGACCAGCAGTTTTGCACTGATCAGCAATTCGTCATCGCCACAAACCAGTTCCGCCATTGCACCCGTAATCAGCATGCGATGGTTGGGTGACACAAGTAAGCGCGCAGAGCAGCCCAACGTCCCTTCTTCAAATACGATAGGCGCCATATCCCCAAACGCGGGGATAGTGCGCGCGCCGACCCAGCGGACTGTTTGTAATCCGTGGTCACGGGTCATAACGCGGTCGCCCGCAGCAATATCCTCAATGGGTCGTTCGCCGAGGGCTGTTTTGATCATTGATCCAGCGGTAAAGCAGGCAAATTCGCTGTATGGAGCGGGGTGATTTGTGGTGTTGCCTTCATTGGAAAAGACATAGGTCTGGCCGGGAACCATCGGACTATTGGTCATGAACACGGTTGCATCGTTGCCACCAGATTTGCCCGTGCCAATTGTGATCGCATACCCCTCAAAGCCAGTGTCGCCAGTGAAACGGTTGTTAATAACGATCGATGTGCCCGCAGGGTGGTCCGCCCCGTCCAGTGTGATCGCGCGCGCCAGTACCTGATTTGAACAGCCAAATTCGTTGAAACCCCCATCGTCGTCAGTCACCTTAAGTTGCAAAGCCGTTGCCCCAGAATTCAGCGCGATATCGAAGGGCCGGTTGTCTTGCGCTTGTGCACCAGTCGGCGCAACGCGGCTTCCTGATGTGTCAAAGTCGCTGATCTGGTAAACATTTTGCACAGTATAAGTGGTCATAGGGGCATTCCTCTTGGCGGGCTTCTTGTTAGGCAACAGGATGATGGGGCGACGGGGCGAAACTTGGACGCGTTCCCAGCCATTTTGCGGCATTTTGCGAACAATCCGCCTTAATCTGTCTTATTGGGGCCTGTGAGTGATCAATCACGCCCGTCCGGTTCGGCTTTACTGATGTTGTGATCGCGTTTTGTGCCATAGTCCCCGTGCGAATTAAGAGCAGCAAAAGCGGAGTCGCTAGTCGATTGGCTGTGCCGGAGTTTGGTGCTAAAAGAACCAGACAGGACAGGGCGATGCGTATGTTTTTACCTTTGTGTTTGTGCTTGACTTGAACCCAATATGGACGGATAAGCCGCCATCCGAGCAAGTGACTTGCTTGGTGCTATGCAAAATAACGCCCAATTGGGCGCGCCGTCCAAAGGTACAAAACGCCTGTTAATACAGGGGCCTCCATGACGCGGGACATTAAAGGAAAGACATATGTTTGCGGTTCTCAAAACCGGCGGCAAGCAGTACAAAGTTGCCTCAGGCGACGTATTGCGTGTTGAAAAGCTGGACGCTTCTGCCGGCGAAACTATCCAATTCAATGAAGTATTGATGGTGAATAACACTGTTGGCGCACCATTCGTGGTAGATGCTGGCGTGCAAGCCGAAGTGATCGACCAGATCAAAGGCGAAAAGACCATCAACTTCGTTAAGCGTCGCCGGAAGCACTCTTCCGCGCGTAAAAAGGGCCACCGTCAGCAACTGACATTGGTCCGTATCGGCGACATCCTGGAAACAGGCGCTGACAAGTCCGGTGTTAAAGCTGCAATGGGCGGCGCTGGCGTTTCTTACGCAGTCGCACTTGGCGCACCAACGTCGTTGAAAGCCGCAGCCGCAGCTGCACGTGCTTCCCAGCCAAAAGCTGAGAAGAAAGCAGCAGCACCTAAGGCAGCCGCGCCAAAGGCGAAAGCCGCTGCTTCTACTGATGGCGACGATCTGACACGCATCAGCGGTGTTGGCCCGGTTATCGTGAAAAAGCTTCACGCGCTGGATGTTACATCATTCGCGCAAATCGCAGCATGGACGCCAGAAGATGTGGCCGACATGGACGAGAAACTGTCTTTCAAAGGCCGCATCGACCGTGACGACTGGTTGGTTCAGGCTGCTGAATTCGCTAAAGGTTAAGGAGAGACACCATGGCACATAAAAAAGCAGGCGGTTCATCCCGTAACGGTCGCGACTCAGCTGGACGCCGTCTTGGCGTGAAAAAATTCGGTGGCGAAGCTGTCATCCCAGGTAACATCATCATGCGCCAACGTGGCACGAAGATGTGGCCAGGCATGAACGTCGGCATGGGCAAGGATCACACGATTTTTGCAACTGTTGTTGGCAACGTCCAGTTCCACAAAGGCCTGAAAGGCCGCACCTTTATTTCGGTTCTTCCAGTGGCGGAGGCCGCTGAATAAACCGAACCTAAAGTAACACATTATTTAGGGGATCGGTGCAAACCGGTCCCCTTTGTCGTTTTAGCCCTGCAGCTTTTTTTGTTGGGCTTTCGCTTTCTCAAGGAGGGAAAAGCATGATGCATGAAACATTGAATACCCAACTCACCATTCCGGCGGACCGCTTTGTGATGCGGCCGATCCGAAAATCTGATTCTGGTCTGATTGAGATGTATGCATCCGACGTCCGTGTGGCCCGTGGCAGCCGTGCCATGCCGCACCCGATGCCACCCGGCGCTGTTGAAGCGATGATTACGCGCGCAAATTCCGCCGATCGCGTAGAAGACGTATGGGTCATGGATGGCTCTGCTGACGGTCATGCCGAGGCGATTGGCGTCATCAGCTTGAACCGCATGGACCGCGACCAATCTGAAGTATTTTTTTGGGTTGCACCTGCGTTCTGGAACACTGGCTTTGCGTCGGAGGCTGTGCGCACCATGATTGCGGCCAATCCTCACGCTGCCAAGAGGTTCTTTGCAGAGATGTTCCAAGACAATCCGGGGTCGGCCCGCGTGCTGACAAACTGCGGGTTCGACTATCTTGGCGACGCAGAAGCATTTTCCGTGGCCCGCGGCGCAACAGTGCCCACATGGACATATACGCTCAAGACAGGGCTATGACGGTTCCGGTGCTGCGGACGTCAGACCTGACGCTGCGGCCACTGGGATTGACGGATGCATCTGCGATCACGCTGGCCATTGCTAATTGGGATGTATCCCAGTGGCTGTCGGCTGTTCCGTATCCCTATACCATTGATGACGCAGAGTATTTCATCACACAGATCGCGCCAAAAGATACCGTTTGGGCGATTGACGATGGCACCGGCCTGATCGGCGTTATCGGGGTGAAACCTGATTTGGGCTATTGGCTGCGTGGTGACCTGCACGGGCGGGGGTATATGACCCAAGCCGCAGAGGCCGCGATTGCATGGTATTTCTCGCAATCGGATACTGATCTGCATTCGGGGCATTTTCCTGATAATGTTGGATCGCGCGCCGTCCTGCTTAAGATGGGTTTTACCGACACCGATTTGGACCGTGTTCTGCAAGCATCGACAGGCAAAAAGGTACCTTTGCAACACATGGCGTTGTCAGCGACTGCGTGGCGGGCGAAGCGGTTTTATCTGAAAACCAAACGGACCGTGATGCGGGCCTTTGTGCCAACAGATATTGCGCGGCTTTCACAGATCGGGAGCAATCCAAAAGTCGCGCGCATGTTGATGTCCGTGACTTTGCCTTGGCCGCAAGAAAAGGCCCAAACTTGGGTTAGCAAAGCGCTCTATGCTGGAAAACCGGGGTTTCGTGTTGGAGTGTATCATCATGACGGCGATCTGATTGGCATGATTGGTCTGGGGCCAGTGCAGTCGAACGGGGCGCCATCGTTGATGTATTTTCTTGATCCGCGTCATTGGGGGCAGGGGATTGCAACCGAAATGGCTGATGCCTTTATCGTGGAATGCTACAACCGATTTGGTCTTAACCGGATCGAGGCCGGCTATTTCATTGAAAACCCAGCCTCTGGCCGCCTGCTAGAAAAGCTAGGCTTTACAACGATGTTTGATACTATGGGCGCTTCGGCGGCCCGTGCTGACATGGCACCTGAACGGATTATGGGCCGGGACCGTGATGCATAATCTGACCTACCGCCCCTTGTCACCTGCCGATGCCGTTGCCTTGCACAAGATCGTATCGCATTGGTCAGTTGTGCGCCAATTGGGCGGCTGGCCTTGGCCCGCAAGCCGTGCATTTACCTTTGGGCGCTGTGTTCCGTATGCGCGCAGTGACGGCTTTGTTTGGGCTGTTTGCCGAGATGGGGAATTGTGCGGATCCGTTGCAGTAACAGGCGGCCAGATCGGCTATATGCTTGACCCCGACGTGTGTGGACAAGGCATTATGACCCAAGCGGCGGCTGATGCGATTGATGCTTATTTTATAACCGACGCCACCCGTTTGGACGCAAACGTTTGGCATGATAATCCCGCATCACAACAGGTTTTGGAAAAATTGGGCTTTGTCCATTGGTCGACGCGGTATGAGCATGCCAAGGCGCGCCGGCTGCCGACATTGTCACATCACTTAACCCTGACTCGTGATGCTTGGCATGGCTTGAGAACCGCCGCGCAATAGACTACCCCCTGCGCAAGACAGCCCCGAAAGGCCACACCGATGAAGTTTCTTGATTTTGCGAAGGTATATATCCGCTCTGGCGCGGGCGGTGCGGGCTGTATTTCGTTCCGGCGGGAAAAGTTCATCGAATATGGCGGCCCAGATGGCGGCGATGGCGGCGCTGGCGGCTGTGTGGCTGTTGAGGTCGTCGACGGCCTGAACACTCTGATTGATTTTCGCTATCAACAGCATTTCTTTGCGCAAAATGGCCAGCACGGCATGGGCAGCCAGTGCACGGGTCGCGACGGCATCGACAAGGTGTTGCTTGTGCCTGTGGGCACCGAAATTCTAGACGAAGACCAAGAGACGGTCATTGCTGACATGACTGAGATCGGCCAGCGCGTTATCATTGCCAAGGGCGGCAATGGCGGTTGGGGCAACCTACATTTCAAATCCGCGACAAACCAAGCTCCACGTCGCGCCAATCCAGGTCAAGAAGCGGTTGAGCGCACAATTTGGCTGCGGCTCAAACTGATTGCCGACGTTGGTCTGTTGGGCATGCCCAATGCGGGTAAATCCACGTTCCTTGCGGCTACGTCCAACGCCCGTCCAAAGGTTGCCGATTATCCGTTCACGACCCTTGTACCAAACTTGGGTGTTGTTGGTATTGATAACGTTGAATTTGTTGTGGCTGACATTCCGGGCCTGATTGCTGGCGCGAGCGAAGGCCGCGGCTTGGGTGATTTGTTCCTTGCGCACGTCGAGCGTTGTGCGGTTTTACTGCATCTAGTTGATGGTGCCTCCGGCGATCCAGTCGAGGACTACAAGACGATCATTCACGAGCTTGAGGCATACGGTGGCGATCTGGCCGACAAGCCACGCGTTACTGTTTTGAACAAAATTGACGCACTAGATGATGAAGAACGCGCCTTCATCAAAGAAGAGCTAGAGGCTGTTACTGGCACTCCCGTCATGCTGATGTCCGGCGTCAGCCGCGAGGGTGTGCCTGACGTGTTGCGCGCGCTGCGCGCTGAGATTGACGACAACCGCTTACGCCACCGCGTAGCGGAGGAGGCGGAACTGGATCAGGAGGAAGCCCCTTGGCAGCCTTAAAAGACGCGAAACGACTGGTCATTAAAATTGGATCGTCCCTTTTGGTTGATGCCCAAACTGGTACGTTGCGCCGTGATTGGCTTGCGTCATTGGCCGAAGATGTGGCCGAAATTCGCGGTCGTGGCACCGACGTGATTTTGGTTTCATCTGGGTCCATCGCGTTGGGGCGAGTTGTTTTAGGTTTGCCTGCGACGACATTGCCACTGGAACAATCCCAAGCCGCCGCCGCTGTTGGGCAAATCCAACTGGCTCGCGCCTATGAAGAGGTGCTTGCACCGCATGGCATAACGACCGCACAGATTCTTGTGACGTTAGAGGATTCCGCTGATCGCCGTCGGTATTTGAACAGCCGCGCCACGATGCAAACGCTGTTGTCGTTTGGCGTTACGCCTATCGTGAACGAAAATGATACAGTCGCAACTGACGAAATTCGATTTGGTGATAACGACAGATTGGCCGCCCAAGTTGCAGTGACAATTGAGGCCGATCAGTTGGTCCTATTGTCTGATGTTGACGGACTTTATACGGCGAACCCAAACCTGGACAGTGATGCGCAACATATTGATACTGTTGCAAGTATTACAAAAGATATCGACGATATGGCTGGAGAAACTGCCTCTGTTATGTCCAAAGGTGGCATGAAAACAAAGGTGATGGCGGCCAAGATTGCCACAGAAGCGGGTTGCGCCATGGCGATTACATTAGGAACACCTCATAACCCGTTAAAAATGCTAAGTAATAGCGCTAAATCTACGTGGTTTACACCCCAAACAGATCCACAGACGGCGCGCAAGCGCTGGATAGCTACAATGAAACCGCGTGGCGCAGTCGTTGTGGATGACGGTGCCCATCGCGCACTTTTGGCGGGTAAAAGCCTGTTGCCAGCGGGTGTGACAGGTGTTCGCGGTGATTTTGGTCGTGGTGATCCAGTTCAGATTTGCACGCAAGCAGGTGAAACGATTGCAACTGGCCTTATTCGGTACACAAGCATCGAGACGTCACAGATTTTAGGGCACCAGTCGGATCAGATTGAGCGGGTGCTTGGATACAAAGGGCGGGCTGCATTGATGCACCGCGATGATATGGTTTTATGAGGGATATCATGGATATAGCTGACTTAATGCAGACCATTGGCACAAATGCACGTGCTGCCGCTCGTGTGCTTGCGACAGCACCAGCTGCCGCGAAAGAGACCGCTTTGCAGTGTGCGGCTGACGCGGTGTGGGCACAACGCGCTGATATTTTGGCCGCCAACGTCAAAGACTTGGCATTTGGTGCCGATAAAGGTTTGTCGCCGGCGATGATGGACCGTTTGATGCTAGACGAGGCACGGATACGGGGCATGGTTGATGGATTGCGCGCTGTGGCGGCGCAATCAGATCCGGTCGGAGAAATTACGGAAAGCTGGACCCAACCTACAGGGCTGCACATTAGCCGCGTGCGCACGCCGATTGGTGTGATTGGTGTCATCTACGAAAGCCGCCCGAACGTGACTGCTGACGCTGGCGCGCTTTGCATAAAATCCGGCAATGCCGTTATTTTGCGGGGCGGGTCAGAGAGTTTTCACTCCAGCACCGCTATTCATGCTTGTCTTGAAATGGGGCTTGAGACGGCTGGTCTACCGAAACACGCCATCCAACTTATTCCGACCCGCGACCGCACCGCAGTGACGGCGATGCTGCAAGCCATTGATCACATTGATGTGATTGTCCCGCGCGGCGGCAAGGGGCTTGTTGGTTTGGTCCAAAAAGAGGCCCGTGTGCCAGTGTTCGCCCATTTGGAAGGGATCTGTCATGTCTATGTCGATGGCGCAGCTGACTTGGAGAAAGCGCGTCGCGTGATTTTGAACGCCAAGACCCGCCGAACAGGAATTTGCGGATCTGCGGAATGCCTGTTAGTTGACCGTGCCTTTTACGATGCGCACGGCGACGTGCTTATCCGCGATTTGATTGCTGCCGGTGTCGAGGTGCGCGGCGATGCATCCGTGTCCAAAACAGCCGGAACAGTTGCTGCCAGTGCCGATGACTTTGGGCATGAGTTTCTTGATATGATTATCGCGGCAAAAATCGTTGACGGCGTTGACGATGCGATTGACCATATTCGCACCTTTGGTAGCAACCATACGGACGCAATTCTGACCGAAGACGACGTTGTCGCGGATAAGTTTTTCCACCAGCTGGATAGCGCAATTCTGATGCGCAACGCTTCGACCCAATTTGCCGATGGTGGCGAATTTGGCATGGGTGCGGAAATTGGGATTGCGACGGGCAAGTTGCACGCTCGCGGTCCTGTTGGCGCTGCCCAATTGACAAGTTTTAAGTATCTTGTCGTTGGCGACGGAACGGTGCCTGTCTCTTATACACATCTCCGAGCCCACGAGACCTCTCTA
>CAJXTP010000119.1 GCA_913061335.1 uncultured Loktanella sp. | reverse complement strand
CTACACCTCTCTATTCGTCGGCAGCGTCAGATGTGTATAAGAGACAGGTCATATGTGGATAAAGCGCGTAGGTTTGGAAAACCATCGCCACGCCGCGCTGACTTGGGTCCATCGTTGTCACATCGCGGTCGCCGATATACATCTGGCCACCAGTTGTTTCCTCAAGCCCAGCGACCATACGCAGCAACGTCGATTTACCGCAACCGGATGGGCCAACAAACACACAAAATTCGCCATGTTCGATCGAAAGGTCAATCCCGTGGATAACCTGAACGTCACCGTATTTCTTGATGACTTCTTTAAGCTCTACGCCTGCCATAGTGTCGGCTCCTCGTGTTGGGTCAAACAGTAGTGGGTGATTGCCATGTTCGGGCCTCAGACCCAATTTTGGCAGCGGTATCAAGTAATGTGGAACGAAAGGCTTCGAGCCCTTCAATGGAATGGCGCTGGGTGGTCGTCGCGATAGACAACGCACCTATGACCCGGTTTTCGTGGGTAAGGATCGGGGCGGCAATGCTAATGATGCCCGCCTCATGCTCTTCACGGTCAAAGGCGACGCCATCGACACGGATCGCCTCGAGTTCGCCTTCAAGCGCGCACGCATTGGAATGTGTAGCACCAGTATACGCGAGGAATGCCTGTTGTTGCATTGCCCGCGCGCGGCGCTCTTCGCCCATGTAAGCCAAAATGACTTTGCCGACACCAGTGCAATAGGCTGGGGCGACTTGCCCCGCTTGCGCAAGCGTTTCGTAGCCTGCCTTCGCCTTGCGTTTGTCGATGAACAGAACCTGACCGTTGTCGATTTGTGCGAGATGGACGGCTTCGCCTACTTCTGCCGCCAATTTATCTAGGAACGGGCGCGCAATTGGTGCAAGCGATGACTGCTCCCATGCCGAATGTGCAAGACGTAACAAACGGAGCCCCGGCGCATATGTCTGCCGGTCAGGATTATACGACAACATGTTCTGGTTGGTCAGGCTTTGAATGAACCGGTACAATGTGGGCTTGGGCAGATCGGATTGTGCGAGCACTTCTGAGAACCGCACCGGACGGCCAAAAGATGCCACATGATCAAGCACTCCGAGTGCCTTGCCGACTGTCCCGTCTCCGGTCTCGTTTGCCATCATTTTCTCCCTTTTAGGTGCTCTCAGTTATGAGTTTGATCGGACCTTGATCTGCACCAACTGTTGACAAGGCTAGCTGAGTCGCGGTTTAGTATCAATATCCAAAACCAAGTTTCAAATAATGAGACTGGTTGTCCATGGGAGCACTAGGGAGGAAACCATGCATTCCATTATTAAAACGTCATTCGCGGCGATCGTAGCTGCTGGTATTGCAGTGACTTCAGCAAACGCTGAACAACTGTCCGGCGATCTTGTCATTTTCTCGGACATGTCCAACCCTGCGCCGCGCGCAGTGATGGAAGGCATGGTTGAGCGTTTCGGTGCAATGCACCCTGACATGAACATCGAGCTGACAGTCATCGACCGTGAAGCGTACAAAACACAAATCCGCAACTTCCTGACTGCTGACGCGCCTGACGTCGCAAACTGGTACGCAGCGAACCGTATGCTGCCATATGTTAACGCGGGTCTTTTTGAGGACGTGTCCGACATCTGGGAAGGTCAAATGTCTACCGAACTGGCGTCCACTAAAGGTGCGTTGACTATCGACGGTAAGCAGTACGGCGTGCCTTACACATACTACCAGTGGGGTGTTTACTATCGTAAAGATCTGATGGAACAGTTTGGCATGTCCGAGCCCACAACTTGGGCCGAAGAAAAAGCCAACTGCCAGACGTATCTGGACAACGGCATCAAGTGTTATGCGATCGGGACAAAGTACCTTTGGACTGCTGGCGGCTGGTTCGATTACCTGAACATGCGGACAAACGGTTATGATTACCATGCAGCGCTTACAAACGGCGAAGCTGCTTGGGATAGCGCAGAGACACGCGCAACATTCGCAAACTGGCGCGAGCTGATCGACATGGGTGCGTTCATCGACAACCACCAGACATACAGCTGGCAGGAAGCACTGCCATTCATGACCAATGGTGAAGCAGCGTCTTACCTTATGGGTAACTTCGCGGTTGCGGCATTGCGTGAAGGCGGCTTGGACGATAGCAAACTGGACTTCTACCAGTTCCCAGAAATCACAGCTGGTATTGCGCGCGGTGAAGATGCGCCAACAGATACGTTCCACATCCCGTCCGGTGCGTCGAACAAAGACAACGCAAAAGCGTTCCTCAAGTTCATCGTATCTGCGGATAACCAGACATTGATCAACAACGGTGAAAACCTAGGTCAGCTGCCTGTGAACGCACTGTCTGCCGTTGATGACGACAAGTTCCTGAACGAAGGCTTCGACATGCTTTCCAACAAGGCACCTGGCGGCATCGCGCAGTTCTTTGACCGTGACGCGCCGGCTGAAATGGCCGCTGTTGCCATGGAAGGTTTCCAAGAGTTCATGCTCTTCCCTGACAACTTGGATGATATCCTTGGCCGTCTGGATGCAGCCGCTGTGGACATCTATGCAGAGTAAACGAAACACTTGGGTGGGCAGCAATGCCCACCCATCCTCCAATGGCCTATCTGCAAACGCAGTTTTGCGTTTCCACATGCGCCCCACGATCACAAGGGAATGACCATGACCAACACGGCATCCAATTTCGATCCCCCCAGCCGGGGATGGTATAAGCGCAATGAGATCGCCATAACGCCGATATTGTTCCTGATACCCGGCATTTTCTTTTTTGCGGTTTACGTCATTTATCCTGTCTTTCAGTCCTTCAATATCTCACTTTATAAGTGGGACGGGCTTGGCGAAGCAGAATTCATCGGCCTAAAAAACTATCAAAAGCTGTTCGAAGACCGCGCGTTTGAAACATCTTTGTGGAACAACCTAAAATGGCTGGTACTGTATCTGCTCGCGATCCCTATGGGGCTGTTCATCTCGTTGTTCTTGAACCAAAAAGTTGTGGGTATCCGCCTGTATAAGTCGCTGTTCTTTTTCCCGTTTGTGATCTCGCAAATCGTTGTTGGTCTGGTATTTTCATGGTTTTACGATCCGACATTTGGGATATTCACCAAGTTGATTGGCTTTGTCGGGCTTGAGATTAAGGGCGGAGTCTTGGGCAACCCAACAGCTGTGACTTACGGTATTATCGCCGCTGGCCTGTGGCCGCAAACCGCATATTGTATGATCCTGTATTTGACTGGTCTGAATTCAGTGGACCCAGAGCAGGTTGAGGCCGCGCGCCTTGACGGTGCCAAGGGCTGGAAAATGCTTTGGTATGTAATCATCCCACAGCTAAAGCCTGCGACATTCATTGCGTTTGTTGTGACCGTCGTAGGTGCGTTGCGGTCGTTCGATTTGATCTCGATTATGACCCGTGGTGGCCCGTTTGGCCAAAGCCGCGTGTTGTCATATTATATGTTTGAAAAGGCGCTGTCCGAATACGGGTTCCGCATGGGGTACGGGGCCGCCATTGCGGTTGTTCTGTTCATGATCATGCTCGTGTTTATCGCCTACTTCCTCTGGTCGATGTACCAAGAAGAAAAAGGAGCGCACTGATGTTTCCTACCCCAATTGAGAAACGGACGCGTGGCTGGCAAATCAGCTATCAGGCCATGTTGCCAGTGGTCTTAATCGCATGGCTATTGCCATTGCTGGCGGTCATGTTGTTCTCAATCAAGCCAGAGGCCAACTTCGTGTCTGGCGACTATTGGTCTCTGCCGTCAAACCTCGATGGGTTCAACAACTACTACAAAGTGTTCTTCGAGTCTGACATGCCCAGATACATGTGGAATTCGATCCGCATCACAGTCCCTACCGTGATCGGTTGTATGATTTTGTCGTCCATGACGGGCTTTGCGTTGGGCGTGTATAAATTCCGCGCCAACCTCTGGATTTTCTTTATGTTCGTCGCGGGCAACTTTGTGCCGTTCCAGATTTTAATGATCCCTGTGCGTGACCTGACGTTGGACATTGGTCTGTATAATACCGTGCAAGGCCTCGTCCTGTTTCACGTCGCATTCCAAACGGGTTTCTGCACGTTGTTCATGCGTAACTTCATTCGCGCTTTGCCATTCGAATTGATCGAAGCCGCGCGAGTCGAAGGCATCGCCGAATGGCGCATCTTTTGGTATGTTGTGCTGCCGCTGATGAAACCCGCGCTGGCCGCAATGGCCGTGCTTATCTTCACTTTCATCTGGAACGATTATTTCTGGGCTATTGTGTTGACCCAAGGATCTGAAACCCAACCTGTGACAGCCGGTATCACCAGCTTTAATGCCCAGTACCGCGCCGCGTATCATCTGATGAGCGCTGGCTCGATTGTGGCCGCCCTCCCTCCCGTCGCGATGTTCTTTTTGATGCAAAAACACTTTATTGCAGGGCTGACCCTCGGGGCCGTTAAGTAGAGAACTATGAACAGATCATATCGCCTAGATGATGGCCGCCAAACGCTTGTGCTGTCGGCGCACGCCAACCGTTTGCCCGTTGTTACTTATTGGGGTCCGACCCTACCTGAAACCGATGACCCCGCCGATCTGCATGCAGCGACCATCATCGATGTGACCGGTGGGATGTTGGACGAGCACATTGACCTGTCGATCTGTCCAGAGGCATCCCGTAGTTTCCCCGGTCAACCAGGCCTAGTGGTACGCGACACCGACGGTACGCCGCTTTTGCCAAAATTTTGTTTTGCGTCGGAGGATTATGAGGGTGGTTTGACTCTCTCCTACAATGATGCAGAAAATGGCCTGACTTTAACGGTCACCTTTACGGTTGATACCGAAACGCACATCATCACCTGCCAAACCACGTTGGACGCCAGCCGCCCCGTGCACTTGCACTGGCTGGCGGCCCCGGTGCTACCCGCGCCCCAACTGTCCGAAGATATGATTGACGTATCTGGCCGTTGGTGTGGTGAATTCCAGCTATCGCGCACCGCGTGGTCCCCCGGCATGCGTTACCGAGAAAACCGCACCGGCCGCACGGGACACGAACATTTTCCTGGTCTGATTGTGCCCTGCCGAGGCGCCACGAATACGCAAGGCGAGGCCTATGCATTTCATTACGGCTGGTCTGGTGGACACCGTATGCTCGCTGAAGAACTGCCAGATGGACGCCGTCAAATCCAATGGGGCCACGCCGCCGGGACGGAGAGCGACGCACAAACTCAGTTCAAAACCGCGCCACTGTACATCACATACTCCAAAACTGGCCTCAACGGCTGCGCCGTCGCGTTCCAGCGGCACTTGCGCGACCGAATTGTGACTTGGCCCAAGCCTGACGCCCCGCGCCCTGTGCACTATAACTGCTGGGAGGCCGTGTATTTCGACCACAAACTGCCTGTCCTAAAAGACATTGCAGAACGGGCCGCCAAACTGGGCGCAGAACGATTTGTCCTTGATGATGGGTGGTTCGGGCACCGCGAAGACGACACCCGCAGCCTATCTGATTGGACAATTGACCCACGCAAATACCCCGACGGCCTGACGCCACTGATCGATCATGTCAAATCACTGGGCATGACGTTTGGGCTTTGGTTCGAGCCAGAAATGATCAACCCTGACAGCGACACTCACCGTGCCAATCCGCATTGGGCGCTGGGCTCCGAGGATCAGACATTGGGCCGCCAGCAAAAGGCGCTCGATATGTCCCTGCAAGAGGTCCGCGACTTCCTGTATGACCGCATATCCGCAATCCTGCGCGACAACGATATCGACTATATCAAATGGGACCATAATCGGGTGCTGCCGATGCCAGACGCAGCGCAGACCCGTGGATCATACGCGCTAATCGACCGCCTGCGCGCTGATTTTCCGTATGTCGAAATCGAAAGCTGTGCTTCGGGTGGGGGCCGTATTGATTTCGGGATCATGCAGCGCACTCAGCGTGTTTGGCTGTCTGACAGCAACGACGCGCTTGAGCGGTTGCGCATTCAGCATGACGCGGCGCTGTTCCTGCCGTTGGCCGTCACAGGCAGCCACGTCGGACCGCGCCGTTGCCACACATCTGGGCGGGTACTTGATATCAGCTTTCGCGCATGGGTAGCCGCCCAACGCCACATGGGGTTCGAAATGGACCCACGTGAGCTTGACGACCGTGAGGCAGCCATCCTGACCGAAGTTACCGCTTGGTGGAAACGTAACCGCCATTGGATGCAAACCGCTGATATCCTGCGGCTCGATAGCGCAGATTCCGCCGTCATCGCAGAACAGCAAATGGCCCGTGACCAAAGCCGCTTTGTCGTCTTCGCAGGCAAGGCCGCGACAAGCATGCAAATTGCCCCGCGCCCGCTGCGCCTGACCGGCCTCATTCCTGCGGAGATGTACCGGATCGACTTGATCAACCGCAGCTCTGCGCCTGCCTTGTCGCGCGGCACACCTGCGCTAAAATCACAGGTCATGGACCTGTCGGGCGCATACTTAATGCACCACGGTGTCACATTGCCATGGTCGTTCCCCGAACGTATGTGGGTTGTCGAAGGCATCAAGATTTGAAAGGCCCGCGCAATGCAAACACCTGATTGGATCGCCGTTGACTGGGGCACCAGCAACATGCGCGCATGGGCAATGTCGGCGTCTGGGTCCGTGCTGGCCGAGGCTCGGTCCGACAAAGGAATGGGCGAACTGACCCCTGATCAATTTGAACCGACTTTGCGCACGGCCACAAACGGCTGGGTCATCGACGACATCCCGATCATCGCCTGTGGCATGGTCGGTGCCCGCCAAGGCTGGATCGAGGCGCAATATGCCGCCGTTCCGTGCCCCGCTACGCCCAACGGCTTCACGCAACCTAACTGCGCCCTCGACGTGCACATCATTGCGGGCCTCATGCAAGCTAATCCAGCCGATGTCATGCGCGGTGAAGAGACCCAGATCGCAGGCTTCTTGTCGATGAACAAAAACTGGGACGGCGTCATTTGCCTGCCGGGCACACATACAAAATGGGCACATATCAGCGCAGATGAAGTCGTCAGCTTTCAGACCTACATGACTGGTGATTTGTTTGCCGCAATTGGCAAGCACACCGTTCTACGTCACTCGGTTCAGTCTGACGATTGGGATGGCGATGCATTCGACGCAGGTGTGGCTGACGCGATTTCCCGCCCCGAACGGATCGCCGCACGGCTGTTTTCACTGCGCGCTGAAGGGCTAGTGAATAATATGCAAAACAGCACGGCGCGTGCGCGTCTGTCCGGCCTACTTATCGGTGCCGAACTTGCTGGCTCGAAACCTTACTGGCTTGGCCAGCAAATCGCTGTGATTGGCGCAGGCAATCTGACGTCCCTTTATGTCCGCGCCCTTGCTCTCCAATCGGCCTTCGCCACCCAAGTCAAAGGCGACGCAATTACCCTCGCGGGCCTCACCGCAGCCTACCGCCGTCTAAAAGGATAAGCCATGGATCACCGTCCCCTGATCGCCATTTTGCGCGGCGTCACGCCGTCCGAGGCCGCACCGATTGCCGAAGCCTTGATCGACGCAGGCATCACACAAATCGAGGTTCCGCTGAACTCGCCAGACCCTTTCGACAGTATCAAAGCCATGGCTGACGCCTTCGGTGATATTGCCCTCATCGGCGCAGGCACGGTCTTGTCCGTCGCAGACGTCGGCCGCGTGGCTCAAGCCGGCGGCAAGCTGATCGTGTCCCCCAACGTCGACCAGCGCGTCATTGTCGCCACCAAAGCCGCCGGTATGGCCAGTTGGCCCGGCGTAATGACACCGACCGAATGTTTTGCGGCACTCAAGGCTGGGGCTGACGGTTTGAAGATTTTCCCTGCGTCCCTAATCGGTCCTGACGGAATCAAAGCAATTCGCGCGGTGCTGCCGAAAGGCACTCTTGTTTACGCCGTTGGCGGTGCAGGCGCTGACAATTTCCGTATCTGGATGGACGCCAGCGCAGACGGGTTCGGCATCGGATCGGCTCTCTATAAGCCGGGATTGTCGGTTGCAGACGTCAAAGCCCGCGCCGTTGATATGGTCGCCGCCTACACCGCAGCACGCGGATGATTTTTGACGACACACAATGCCAACTTGGCGAAGGTCCACTTTGGCATCCGTTGCGCAAAAAACTGTTTTGGTTCGATATATTGGGGAAGCGACTGCATACGAAGGGACAACACTGGGACTTTGACACCTATGTTTCCGCCGCTGGATGGATCGACCACGACACGTTGATTGTAGCGTCTGCAAACGCACTTTTCCGCTTTGACATCCCGACGGGGCAATCCACGCACCTTTGCGACCTTGAAGCAGGCAATGCCATCACGCGGTCCAACGATGGACGCGCGGACCCGCAAGGCGGGTTCTGGATTGGTACCATGGGGTTAAACGCGGAATTGGGTGCTGGGGCGATCTACCGATACTACCGCGGTGAACTTCGGCAGCTGTTTGCAGACATGCAAATCACCAACGCAATCTGCTTTGCGCCTTCGGGCAAAACGGCCTATTACACGGACACAAATACACAAATCATCATGTCGGTGGCGCTCGATAGCCATGGTTGGCCAACTGGCGCGCCACATATCCACATTGACTTGCGCGGCACGGACTTCCGGCCAGACGGGGCCGTCGTCGATGCATCGGGAAACTTGTTTTCGGCGCAATGGGGCGTCGGGCGCATCGCAGTATATGACCCTAAAGGCCAATTCATTGAGGCATTCTGCGTTCCGGCGATCCAATCATCGTGCCCCGCGATTGGCGGTGACAACCTGTCGACACTCTTTTGCACCACAGCCGCAATTGGGCGTGACGGACCTAACGACGGACAAACATATGCTATTGATACCACTTATACTGGCCAAGCCGAACACCAAGTGATCTTGGGCTAACGCCTGCCTCGCATTGTTCTAAAT
>CAJXTP010000118.1 GCA_913061335.1 uncultured Loktanella sp. | reverse complement strand
GTTCAGGTTGGCATTCATCCGCAACAATCGGCGCGCCGCATGGGCTGCCATCGACACATGGTCCTCTTGATTGGCAGATGTCGGCGTGCTGTCGGTGGTGCACGGATTGGCGAGGTGTTTGTTTTCGCTCATCAATGCGGCGGTTGTCACTTCAGCGATCATTAGACCGGAATTGAGGCCCGGATCGGGGGTCAGGAATGGTGGTAGATCAAAGCTCAGCGTCGGGTCCACCATCAGGGCGACGCGGCGCTGCGCAATCGCACCAATCTCAGACACCGCAACCGCGATTTGATCCGCTGCAAAACCAACAGGTTCGGCATGAAAATTGCCTCCAGACACGATCATATTATCATCAACCAAAACCAATGGATTGTCGGTGACTGCATTGGCCTCGATTTCCAACGTGCGGGCGGCGAAATGCAGCACATCCATCGCGGCACCGGTGACCTGTGGCTGGCAGCGGATGCAATAGGGATCTTGCACGCGGGTGTCGCCGTCGACGTGGCTTTCGCGGATTTCCGATCCGTCCATCACGGCACGTTGAGCGCGCGCCACAGCAATCTGACCGGCATGGCCCCGCAGGGTGTGGATCGCGTCTTGCAGCGGGGCGGTGGACCCCATGATTGCATCCGTAGAGAGCGCGCAGGTGACAACAGATGTCGCCGCATTCTGCCATGCGCCCCACAGGCCAACCAACGCGCAGGCGGTCGAAAACTGTGTGCCATTGATCAGCGCGAGCCCTTCTTTGGCACCCAATACAATCGGCGTTATTCCAGCTTTTGCCAATGCTGCGCCTGCGGACATGCGGGTGCCTTCATATATCGCCTCGCCTTCGCCGATCATCGCGGCGGCCATATGAGCCAATGGTGCTAAGTCACCAGATGCGCCAACTGAGCCTTGGCTTGGGATCACAGGCGTCACGCCTTTGGCGAGCATCACTTGCATAATGTCCACCGTTGACATGACGACCCCCGACGCCCCGCGCCCGACCGAAAGTAGTTTCAGCACCATCATCAGACGAGTCGTGGCGATGTCCAACGGGTCGCCGACACCGCAGCAGTGCGACAAGATCAGGTTGCGCTGTAGGGTCGCAACGTCTTGCGTCGCGATTTTGACACTGGCCAATTTTCCAAAGCCGGTGTTGACGCCGTAAACCGCCTCATCCCCAGCCGCAGCTTTCGCGACCAAAGCCGCAGCAGCATTAATTCTTGCGTGCGAAGACGGACAAAGTGCAACAGATTTTTGACCCGACCAGATGTCTTGTAGCTGCGCCAAAGTCGCGGCCCCAGGCGTGAGAATGACAGTCATAGCGACCCCTTGAAAATACGAGAATGAAGCGGGTTAAACCCAATGCGGTAGGACAGTTCGGCAGGATGGCTGACGTCCCAAATGTTCAGATCAGCGCGCGCGCCAGCAACAATGCGGCCACGGTTTGTGTCACCCAATGCCCGCGCCGCATGGGCGGTCATGCCCAATAGCGCCTCAAGCGGCGTCATGCGGAACAAGGTGCAGGCCATGTTCATTGTCAACAATGGCGAGGTCAGTGGTGAAGACCCAGGGTTGCAATCAGTGGCCAGCGCCATAGGCACACCGTGATCGCGAAATGACTGTATTGGCGGCGCTTGGGATTCGCGCAATGTGTAGAATGCACCGGGCAAAATGACGGCAACAGTACCTGCCTTGGCCAATGCACTGGCGTCGGCGTCTGTTGCGTATTCGACGTGATCCGCGCTCAGTGCCGCATGCTTTGCGGCCAACCGAGTGCCACCAATATTGGACAGTTGTTCGGCGTGAAGTTTAACCGGCAGACCAAGTTCTTTGGCGACTGCAAACACCCGCGCGATCTGTGCGGTGTCAAACGCGATCCCTTCGCAGAACCCATCAACTGCATCGACAAGACCCGCTGCGTGGGCGGCCCGCAATGTTGGGATGCACACGTCGTCGATATAGGCGTCAGGTTTACCCGCGTATTCCGCAGGCACCGCATGGGCGCCAAGAAAGCTGGTCCGCACATCAATCGGGCGGGATCGCGCAATTTGACGGGCCACGCGGAGCATCTTCAGCTCGGACTCATGGTCAAGCCCATAGCCGGATTTTACCTCAATCAGCGTCACACCTTCGGCGATCATCGCGTCAACGCGGCGCAGCGCATCGGCAAGCAACACTTCTTCGGATGCAGCACGCGTTGCGGTGACGGTCGACACGATGCCGCCACCTGCCTTGGCCACATCCTCATAGCTGGCACCGTTCAAACGCTGTTCAAATTCAGCCGCCCGATTGCCGCCAAACACAACATGGGTGTGGCAGTCGATCAAGGCGGGCGTGACAAGCCGCCCCGCAAGATCATGCGTCTGCTTGCTGCGGTACGTTTCGGGCAACTGCGCTGCGGCCCCGACCCAAGCGATTTTCGATCCCTCTAGGGCGATCACACCATCGGTGATCGCTCCGAAACTGTCGTCAGTTTGCAGGGTTACAATATGTGCGTTGGTCAAAAGCATCGGGTACGTCTCACTTGCAATTATGCGCGCCAGTGTTATTATGTGCATACATATTAATTTGTCAAGTGAGAGCGCTATGAAGACTGTATGGGCCAGATCCGCATTGCTGCCGACGGGCTGGGCATCAAATGTGCGCATAGATGTTGATGCCGCGGGTCGAATCGCAGGCGTACAGCAAGATGCTCCGAACGCGGGTGGCGCGACGAACATGTTGCTTCCAGCACCGGTGAATGTGCACAGCCATGCGTTTCAGCGGGCAATGGCTGGCTTGACCGAAGCGCGTGGGCCGAACCCAAACGATAGCTTTTGGACATGGCGGCAGTTGATGTTCCGGTTCCTTGACAGGCTGAGCCCAGATCATATTGAGGCAATCACTGCATTTGTGCAGATGGAAATGCTCGAAGCCGGCTATGCGATCAACGCTGAATTCCATTATCTGCATCATCAGCCCGGTGGCATGCCGTATGACAACATCGCCGAGATGTCAGAGCGGATCGCAGCGGCGGCAACGCAAACAGGGATCGGGCTGTGCTTGCTGCCTGTGCACTATGAATTTGGCGGATGCGACGGGCGTGAATTGACGGCAGGTCAGATCAGGTTTGGGAATGATTTGGACAGATTTCAGGCGTTGCATGATGGGGCCGTCGCGGCGCTGTCGTCGCTTCCTGCAGATACAGGGCACGGGGTTGCACCGCATTCCTTGCGGGCTGTTGGTGTTGGAAACCTTCGAGCCTATAGCACGGCGTTCCCAACCGGTCCGATCCATATGCATCTGGCAGAACAGATGCCCGAGGTCGACGAAGTACAGACACATTGGGGCGCACGGCCTGTCACATGGGCCTTGGATAACATGGGGTTGGATGCGCGGTGGTGCCTTATCCATTGCACCCAAATGACGCCATCTGAAACCGTTCGTCTGGCGGAATCTGGGGCGGTTGCAGGGCTTTGTCCGATCACAGAAAGTAGCCTTGGCGACGGCATTTTTGACGCGGTGAGTTGGCTGGACGCTGGCGGTGCGATGGCCGTCGGCTCAGATAGCAACGTGCGCATTGCGCTTAGCGAAGAGCTCCGCACGCTGGACTATTCACAGCGGCTGCGTGACGGCACGCGGGCAGCATTGGCCTCACCTGAATTCTCGACGGGGCGGCGGATGTTTGAGAAAATGCTGCGTGGCGGCGCACAGGCTACGCAGCGCAAAACCGGACGGCTTGAGGTTGGCTATTGGGCCGACATGCTGACACTTGATACCGATAATGCGCACATTTGGGGGCGGTCAGCTGATACCGCATTAGACGCGTGGATTTTCGCAGGTGACGATCGGCTTGTAAGCAATGTATGGTCTGCGGGGCGACACGTGGTAAGGAATGGCCAACATGTCGCGCGCACCGATATAATCGCGGCCTACCGGCGCACCATCGACGCCTTGAAAGACGCCCTATGAACACCCCCTCATTCCGGAATTGGCAAAGCGTGCAGACAGAAGTCCTGCGGCGTATCCATGCGCGCGAATGGATACCCGGCGACTTGATTCCAAATGAGGTCGACTTAGCCCTAGAATTCGGCTGCGCGCGCACCACTGTGAACCGCGCGCTGCGCGCAGTCGCCGAAACAGGCGTGCTGGATAGACGCCGCAAGGCGGGCACACGCGTCGCAGCACAACCTGTCGCCAAAGCCATGATAAATATCGCAGTTATCCGTACCGAGATTGAAGAGCGCGGTCAAAAATATGGCTACCAGCGGATCACGCGCAACGAAGTCGTGCCACCTTTAAACATCAGTGGGGCGATGAACGCGCATGCGGACCGCCCCATGCTGCATGTCCGTGCGCTGCATTTGGCCGACGATACGCCCTACGCATTTGAGGATCGGTGGATCGATCCTGTCGTGGTTCCTGATGCTTTGGCTGAAAACTTTGAGACCGTCAGTGCAAACGAATGGCTGCTGACGCACGCGCCCTATACGCACGGCGAAATATCGTTTGCGGCAACGTCGGCGACCATCGGTGAGGCCGCGATCCTGCAATGCCTCGAACACAGCGCCTTGTTTACGATTGACCGCGTGACTTGGGACGGCGACGCGCCTGTCACCAAGGTACGCTTACTTTTTGGCCCTGGTCACTGCCTTCGCGCTGTTTTGTGATAAACTACGGTCCTGCTTTGCCTTGATCATTTGTAAAAGTCCCGAGCTGTTCGATCTGATATCCTCTTGGATAGGTCTTTCTGCGGCGTTCAGAAATCAGGCGCGGGCGGCGGCGGGCTGGTAGGAGACACAAAAATTTTGCGCGTGTCTTAAGCGCCGTGACGACAAGACGTTCCAGCCAGAGCGGCGGGTTAGTAAACCCCATGGCTTGCCGCAGTTGCGGATCACACAGGGCGTGAACGACGGGTCGGCCGAGCGGCACAAGCTGCGGCGGAAGATAGAAGGACAAAAGAAGGTCACGGGTCGCATTTGCGATTTCCGCATTGCTTGGCGCATACTTGAAATGATCCGCCTCGTATGTGTTTTTGTAGGCGTCGAAAGCATCAAAGCTCTGCGGTATGTCGTTGATCCCCATCTTCTTTCCCAACGCACGATAATAGCTAACTGAGGCGTCAATCTCGACCGTCGTCAACGCCCTGCGCCCGAACCTGTCCAGCCAGAGTTTTGGCTCCGTTACAAATGTAGACAACACGTAGAGCATATCATCATTTGAGATACGGTAGCGGCCATGCATGTCATTGATGCGGGCCATCGCGACTTGCCCACGAATGCTATCCTGACCAGTCTCCGCGATCTCAGCGAGCAACAACTCTGTGTCGTCATACCGCTTTTGCGTATCTTTGCGAAAGGCACCCGTCTTAGCAAGAAGCCCAGAAATCGACGGAACGCCATAGGTTCGGAACAATGCGAATTCGAGAGCCTTTTCTATATCCCACGCAAATTCAAACGTGCTGAGCAGATATACAATCCGCTCATAATCGGCGGAAGGATCCAGTTGTGCGATCTCTTTGGACCAACGTGACATTGTAGCCTCCGAGCCGTTAAAAGAATGGGCATCATGTGCCGAGAAGCGTTGTATGACAACCGCCCAGTGACCTATCGGCTGGTCCAGTCGAAACGGAAAGCGACTGTCATTTCAAACTAGATCGTCTCGTTTGCTGATTACCGTCTAAGATGCTGAATCTTGAGCGATCTTTGATGTTCAGAAAATTCAGTATCCTCTGGGACTTCGATTTGGTCAGTCTCAGCCTTTTTCATCAATCGCTCCGCTAAAACGAACGATACAATTGCGACAAAAATGCCGCCCACCATCTGACCAACTAAGACACCACCAGCCCCCCAGTATTGCGCGCCCAAATAGACGAACGGGATCACACCGAGCGTGTTGCGACCCCAATTGACCCACGTTGAATAGAATGGATGGCCCAAATTGTTATAGGCCGCGTTGCCCACAAAAATGATCCCGTTGAATATCCACGCCAATGACAGCGGGCCGCAGAACAAAAAGATCAAGTCTCGCGCGACGCCTTGGGCGTTGAACATGTTGGCGATTGGTTCTCGCAGGAAATATAGACCGATCACGACGGGGATGACGTATACTACGATGAGGATCATGCTGCTGTTGAATGCTTCGCGTACCCGGTCATGCTGTTTTGCACCAAAGTTCTGGCCTATGATTGGGCCTATGGCCCCAGACATCGCAAAAATCAGCGCAAAAGCGATGGGCGTGACCCGTCCGATAATGGCCATCCCCGCGACAGCGGCTTCGCCAAACTCTGATGCTGCTCTGGTTACGTAAGCGCCGCCAATTGGTGCTGCGACATTGGCAAGCATTGCGGGGACGGCGATGGCCGCGATAGGGCGCAGATCGCGGGCAATGGCGCGAAAAGAAAGCCCTGAAAACCCGCCGAAACGCCGCACCGTATAATAAACTGCTGTCACTGCCACAGAAATTCGCGCCATGACGGATGCCCAAGCAGCACCTTCCAAACCCATATCGAGCGTGAATATAAAAATTGGGTCAAGGATCGCATTTACGACGCCGGCCACCAAAGTCACCATCATCGACAGACGGGCAGCGCCGTGGCTGCGCAGTGCCGCAGAGGCGACGATGCCGATCAACAGGATTGGCATCGTCGGGATCAGGATTTTGAGGTAAGATATTGCAAGTTCTTGGGTGTTTCCGGTCGCGCCGATCCATCCGGTCATTGTCTGTAGATTGGTATAAATGAGCCAAGCAAACGCAATTGCAAACACGACACCCACTATCAGCACATGTGTCAGCAATTCCGTCGCGCGCTCCGGCTTATTTTCGCCCAACGACCGCGCAACCAACGCACCGCCTGCAATTGCCATTCCGATGCTAATCGATGTGGTCATAAACAGGATCGTTCCCGCAAAGCCAACCGCAGCGGCCAGTTCATCAATCCCCAGCATTGAGATGAACAGCATGTCCACAAGGTCGACCACAAACAGGGCTAAAAACCCAATCGCAGATGTAAGCGACATTGAAATGATATGTTTCGTTAAGTTGCCTGACAGGAACTTGGCCTGCTGATTGGTGTCAGTCATGATTTTGGTTCGGCCATAATGTCACCCAGTCTGAAATGCGATGTTCGGCGCTGAACAAATTCTGGCACCGTACATCAGTCGCCTCGGAATGTGCGCCGAGTAAAAGTTACTTACGACAGTGTCGGAGTTTTTCTGGCCTGCTACCAGCCCTTTCTACGTTGCTAGCGATTTCTGGTGTGATTTCCGGCTAGGTTGAATGCTAGCCGGATACCCATTTACTTGACGGTAACCACAATCTTGCCGACTGCGCGCCCAGTCTCCAATTTGTCATAAGCGGCTGAAACTTGATCCATCGGGAAAACGCTATCGATGACGGGCGTAACGGTGCCGTCACTGATCAAGGCACCAAGCTCTGCCAGCATTTTGCCGTCTGGCGACATGAAGAACCATTCAAACCGAACGCCATATTTTTCTGCAAGACCGTCTTGATCTTGACCCTTGATTGAAACCAGCGCACCGCCCTTTTTCAATACTTTGAAAGAGCGATTCAATGTTTCGCCCCCAACCATGTCAATGACCAAATCGTAGTCCGACAGTGTCCGTCGTCAGGGTTTTTGGAACCAATGGCAGCTTTAACTAAGAGAGAGTCTGGCCCATCTGGTTGGTTTCATTATGCGGCGCGTTGTCTGTGATGCAAGCGTCGCGTTTCGAGTGTCTTTCGTTTGATCCTTTCCCTTTGTTTTAGAATGGCTTTGTCACGTCCGAAGTAGACGTCAGATGGCGTGACGTTGTTCAGGCTCTCATGGTAGCGCCGATGATTGTAATGATCGACAAAGGCTTCAATCTGGACTTCGAGGTCGCCGGGTAAGAAGTAATGTTCCAGCAGGATGCGGTTCTTCAGGGTTTGGTGCCAGCGCTCGATTTTGCCCTGGGTTTGCGGGTGGTATGGCGCACCGCGACTGTGCTTCATGCCTTTGTCCTGCAACCACTCAGCCAATTCACCAGAGACGTAGCTGGAACCATTATCGCTGAGCAACCTTGGCTTGTGGACGACATGGACTTGGTCGCACCCAGAGGCTTCCAAAGCCAAATCCAACGTATCGGTCACGTCTTGTGTCCTCATGTTGGTGCAAAGTCTCCACGCGATGATGTAGCGGCTGTAATCATCAAGGATCGTGCTGAGATAGAACCAGCCCCAGCCAATGATTTTGAGATAGGTGAAGTCCGTCTGCCACAGTTGATTGATGGCCGTAGTTTTGTCTTTGAACTCATTGGCAGCCTTGATGACAATGAAGGCAGGGCTGGTGATTAGATCATGTGCTTTCAGTATCCGATACGTCGAAGCCTCTGATACAAAGTAGCTTTCTCGATCTGTGAACGTCACGGCCAGTTCTCGTGGCGATAACTCCGTCTCTTTCAGCGCCAGCTTAACAACCCTACGCCGCACCTCATCAGGAATGCGGTTCCAAACGTGTTTGGGTTTGGGAGATTGATCCTGCAGCCCGGCCTCACCACGCTGCAGATACCGATCATACCAACGGTAGAATGTGGTGCGTGGAATGCCCAGTTTGGCCAATGTCAGGCGGGCAGACAGATGCGACCCCTCGACCAACCGGATGATCTCTAACTTCTCAGATGAGGGATATCTCATTCGTGGTCGCCCCCATCGCCCAGCATGCTTTTTTTGAGCAGCCGGAGCTCGAGCGTTTGTTCTGCTACGACCTCCTTCAGATCACGGGCTTCGCGACGCAGATCCTTCACCTCATCGGTGTTGGCTGCCCGTGCAGTATCGCCAGCCAGCCGCTTCTTGCCAGCTTCCATGAAGTCCTTCGACCATTTGTAATAGATCCCTTGGGAAATGCCCTCACGACGGCACAGCTCAGCGATGCTAT
>CAJXTP010000117.1 GCA_913061335.1 uncultured Loktanella sp. | reverse complement strand
GAGATGTAGAGAGGTCTCGTGGGCTCGGAGATGTGTATAAGAGACAGGCCTTAATCGTGCCGGTAATAACGTCGACCGACGGACGCTGTGTCGCCATGATCAGGTGGATGCCCGATGCGCGCGCCATCTGCGCAAGGCGCTGAATGCAGGCTTCGATTTCTTTGCCAGCAACCATCATCAGGTCGGCCATTTCGTCGACGACAACGACGATATACGGCAGGACCTCTGGTGAGAATTCCTCGGTCTCGAACACGGGCTCTCCGGTTTCGTCGTCAAAACCAGTTTGCACAGTCCGGCTGAACATCTCTTGCTTTTTAAGCGCCTCTTTGACCCGACTGTTATAGCCGTCGATGTTCCGCACGCCCATTTTGGACATCTTGCGGTACCGTTCTTCCATTTCGCCCACGACCCATTTTAGAGCCACAACTGCCTTTTTAGGGTCTGTTACGACGGGCGAAAGCAGATGCGGGATGCCGTCATAAACCGACAGTTCCAGCATCTTTGGGTCGATCATGATCATGCGGCATTCTTCTGGCGTCAGCTTATAGAGCAACGACAGGATCATCGTGTTGATGGCCACGGATTTACCCGATCCAGTTGTACCAGCGATCAGAAGGTGCGGCATCTTTGCGAGGTTCGCGATGATCGGCTGACCACCAATATCCTTGCCAAGTGCGAGCGGTAATTTCATGTTGCTGTCGCCAAAGTCGCGCGCCGCGATCATCTCGCGTAGCACAACCATTTCGCGTTTCTCATTGGGCAGCTCAATGCCGATCACCGACCGACCGGGCACGGTGGATACACGTGCGGACAGCGCCGACATGGACCGTGCAATATCGTCTGCAAGGCCGATCACGCGGGATGCTTTTAGTCCGGGTGCGGGTTCAAGTTCGTACATGGTGACAACGGGGCCGGGGCGCACGGAGACGATTTCGCCTTTGACGCCGTAGTCATCCAGCACGCTTTCAAGCATGCGCGCGTTTTCCTCGAGCGCTTCGTCGGGCAGGTGGTGGCGCTCAACGACCGATGGGCTGGCCAACAAAGACAACGGCGGCATTTCATAGTCCGCATATTTGTCTTCGAATTGCAGCCCCGGCTGCATTTCTTCGAGTGCCTGTCTAGACGGGATCACGGACCGTTTCAGCGCGTGCTGCACGACCTTTTTCGGCTCTGGCGTTGGTACGATAACACGCGCGACTGGGGCCGGGTCCGCGACAGGCGTGGAAGCGCGGCGCAGGATTGCGGTGGGCGCAATCGTTGGTGTGGCGGGCGCTGCAAATATGTTTTGATCTTCGTCTTCGGTCAGTTCGGCATCATCAACGACGGCATCTGCCGTGTTACGTACATCGAGCAGCAATGGCTGTGGTCCTTTGCCAGCGGTCAGTTTTGGTTCGACGCGCATGCCGCCGATAATGGCGGGGGCCTCGGGGGCTTTGCGATTGCGGATCGCATCGGAAATACGTGCTTTGACGCGCTCACCGTCAACGGGCGCCGCATCAGCGACTTCGCGTTGTGCCACCAGTTCGGGTTCTGGCATCGGGTCGTTGCGTTTCAGCAAGCCAGACAAGAAGCCGCCCGATTGCGGCACAGGTGCAGGTGTTGCGATGGGTGCGGTGGCAAAATCGGGTGCGGTCATAGGCGGCATTTTACGCCCCGACAGGTCAGCCATTGGCGCAAGTTTAGTTGGCATTGCAGGATTGGCGCGCACAACGGCTGCGGCGCGTGCTTTCAATTCTGGCTGTGGGATCAGGCGGCGCGCCTCTTCTTCCTCGGCGGCGGCCTGTGCGAGTGCTTCGCGCGACATGCGCGAATTTTCGCGCCGGACAGCAACAGTTGCCATGCCGCCTTGGGCAACTTTGGCAGACACGGTCGCTGTTTTGCCGACAATGCGCAGGATCGTGGCATAGGTCATGATGACGCCAAGCAAAAGCCAGCGTCCGCCGATGCGCAATTCTGCGCGGGTAAAGCCCAGCACAAATGCCATCAAGCTCAGCAGCGCCACAAAGGTCACGAGGCTAAACAGTTTCACGGCAAGCCCAGCGCCAAATGGCAGCACGGTCAGCACGACGGCCAGCACGGTATCGCCGAACATGCCGCCCATGCCAAAGTTTGGCGGCCAAGCCGCGCTCGGAGAAAGTGTCACGGCGTAAATTGACGCCATCGCAATCGCGATGGGTGCAAAGATGAGCCGTCCTGCGGCGCGTTCTTCGCCGTGGTGGATTGCAAAACGTAGGCCCCACGCGAGCAAGATAGCTGGCATCGCCCAGATGCCGACACCCGCAACCATCATTAATGGTGCGGCGGTGGATGCCCCGAAACGGCCCAACCAGTTTTGTACTGGCGCGTCAGTCGCAGAAATCCAGCTGGGGTCTTCGGCGGTGTAGCTACCGATCATGATGGCCATCAGAATGCCAACCGCGATCAGCAAAAACCCGAACAATTCGCGGCCGCGTTTTTCGATCGCTGCCTGTGTGGTGCTGTCCAAAAGTGGATCGCGTCCGCGGGATTGGTAAGATGCCATGCTTAAATTCCTCAGCCGTAAAGACAGTCGCGGATCAGGGTGAGCCCGCGCTGTAATTCTTGTGTTGGGGCGACCATGGCCACCCGAATAAATTTATCGCCAGGGTTTGACCCGTCGGCGTCGCGGCTAAGATATGCGCCCGGAAGGGTCCGCACACCTGCCTGTTGCCAAAGCTTGACCGCTGCGGCCTCACCGTTGTCCACCGGAAGCCAAAGGAAAAATCCGGCTTGTGGGGACTGATAGCCGTCGATGTGGCCCAGTGTGTCGTCTGCGATTTTGTATTTTTGATGGTAGAGTCTGCGGTTTTCCACAACGTGTTCGTCGTCGGCCCATGCTGCTGCCGCGACGGCCTGAAATGGACCCGGAAGCGGTGCGCCTGCGTAGGCCCGCAAAGCAAGGATGCGCGCGATGCTTTTTGGCCCGCCCGCACAAAAGCCGGACCGCAAGCCAGGCATGTTTGACCGCTTGGATAATGAATGGAATATAACGACCCGTTCAGGGTCTGCGCCCATGTCGCGCGCCACTTGCAACGCCCCGATGGGGGCCGTGTCACGGTAAATCTCGGCGTAGCATTCATCGGCGAAAATCTGGAAGTTGTGTTTTTCAGCCAAACCGATCAGCGTTTCCCAATATGTCCGGTCGGCGACCGCCCCTTGCGGGTTCGCGGGCGAACAGATGTACGCAATCGCTGTCCGGTCAAGGATGTCTTTGGGCAGTCCTGCGAAGTCTGGCAGGTTTCCGGTGGCAAGTGTTGCAGGCACAAAAACCGGATCGGCATTTACTGACAAAGCCGCTACCGCGTAAACTGGATAAAACGGATTTGGCGTTAAAATCACAGGCTTTTGCCCGTTCTTGGTTTCTGGGCACAGCGCCATTGCGGCGTTATACAGCCCTTCGCGTGTGCCGTTCAGCGCCAGAATTTCGCTTGCCGGCACGGTGATGTCGTAGCGCCGGTTCAGATAACCGCTGATAGCGGTCAACAGATCGTCGGTGCCGTTGTTGTTGGGGTATTGGCCAAGGCTGGATAAATTTGCCGCCAAAATGTCGCCCACGAATGGGGGAAACGCATGGCGGGGCTCGCCAATCGTCATATTGATCACATCCGTAGCGTCGGTGGGCACATCCAAAAGGGCGCGCAAACGGGGCCACGTCGCAACCGGGAGGTTCGAGAACCGCTCGGGAAAAATCATAACTGCCTCAATTTACGGGATCATTTCGCCCCGCTTTGTCCCAAACTAGCCTGAGGCGGGTGTCGCTGTCCAGAAAATCAAGCAAGATCAACGGTGATGCGTGGACCAATTGTGGCATTTAGGCCAGCGCTGTGGCCACGCCGCCCCCAAGCCGCAGTAATTTTTCCTCTGATCCGGCGGGTCCATTGAGCATAATTCCGCAAGACGGCGTTGGAGTCGGGAGGGTGAGCGATGCCAAGCCCATCAGATTGCCGATCCGCGTGTTGCGCAGTGCCAGCAGGTTTTCGACGCGGTAATAATCCGGATCAGAGTTCAATCGCGCGAGGTTTGGCGGCAAATTCGGTGCTGTTGGGCAGATCACGGCGTCAAAGCCCGCAGTCGCATGGGCGTAGGTTTCGCGTATTTCACGCAGTTTAATCCAATGCGCCACATAATCGGCGGCCAGCACGTCGCGCCCTGCCCTGACCCGTTCAAGGATTTGCGGGAACATTTTTTGTGGCGCGGCTTCAACATGGTCTTTCCACCAGCCGTAGGCATCGGCGCAAAACAGCGGTCCGGCCATCGCAAAGGCGTCGTGCAGATCGGGGATTTCGATATGGTCGACGGTGCCGCCTGCTGATTTTATCCGCTCAACGGCAGTGTTGAATGCGTCGCGCGGCCCGTCGCGCAGATCGTCCATCGCAATGGTGTCGAGAATAGCAAAGCGCCGACCCTGCAGCGGCAATCCGGTCATGTCGGCGGGTTTTGTGCCTTCAAGGGCGGCAAGCATCAGGCCCGCGTCTTCGACGGATCGGCAAAGCGGGCCGATGGTGTCGAACGTCAGGCAAAGTGGCACAACGCCGTTCAGGGTGATCCGCCCGTGCGTGGTTTTTAGGCCGACGAGGTCGTTCCAAGCCGACGGAATACGGACTGATCCGCCTGTGTCAGACCCGACTGCCGCTGCTGCAAGACCGAACGCAACAGAGGCCGCAGCCCCAGAGCTGGACCCGCCCGGCACGGCGTCTGCGTCGTTCACGCAGGGCGGCGTTTCCATCTGTGGGTTATAGCCCAGCCCGCTGAACGCGATTTCAGACAGGTGCGTTTTGCCAAGGCAAACGAGGCCAGCGGCGGTACCTGCGACCAATACGTCGGCGTCGGTGTCGGGCACGCGCCCGTCCATCAGCCGCGTGCCTGCTTGGGTCACGGTGCCTGCGCTGTCGATCAGGTCTTTCCACGACACGGGCACACCGTCGAGAGGGCTGCGCCGTTGGCCTGATTTCGCGCGCATGCTGGAAGCTTTTGCCTCAACCCGCGCACGGTCATGGGTGACGACGGTGTAAATCCGGTGGCTAAGGGGGTGTGCGTCGATGGCTGCCAGATAGGTTTCGGTCAGATCAACGGGGTCGATATCCCCCGCGCCAATACCGCGTCCCAAATCCGCCGCTGTCATCCAAAGCCAGTCTTGCATTGCCGTCCCTTTCGTTTTGTCCACGCTAGCGACACTGCCACGCATGGACAATCCCGCGTCGCTGCCCATATTGCGATGTATGGATAGTGAACTTATCATCGTAGGCGGCGGCCTGAATGGCCCTGCATTGGCGCTGGCTGCGGCGGGCGCTGGATTTTCTGTGACCATCATTGATGCGTTGCCTTCCGCCATCCGGTCGCTGCGCGATTTTGACGGGCGGTCGTATGCGCTGGCGCTGACGTCAAAGCGGCTATTGCAAGGGATCGGCGTGTGGGGGGCTGTCGCGGAGCATGCCCAGCCGATGTTGGAAATTAAGGTCACTGATGGTCGCGCTGGCGAGGGCGGTGCCCCGTGGATGATGCATTTTGACCATGCCGAGATTGAAGAAGGCCCGATGGGGTTTTTGGTCGAGGATCGTCATTTGCGCGCCGCGTTTTTGGCCGCGATGGACGGGTCGGATTTGATCACGCAGATCGACGGTGCGCGCGTTGTTGCCCAAGATATCATGCCAGACGGCGTGACGGTGACGTTGGACAGTGGCAATACCGTGTCTGGTCGCCTGCTGATTGGGTCGGATGGGCGTGGCAGTGGTACTGCGAAACGTGCAGGGATCAAGCGGATCGGCTGGGGGTATGATCAGACTGCGGTGGTCTGTGCGGTGGCACATGACAAACCCCACGGCGGGATCGCGCATCAGTTTTTCATGCCAAACGGGCCGCTCGCGATTTTGCCGCTAACAGGCAATCGGTCGTCGATCGTTTGGTCGGAAACCACGGACCGCGCGGCGCAATTGATGGCACTGGATGATGCTGAATTCTTGGATGCCCTGCGCCCCGCGTTTGGCAGTTTCCTTGGGCAGATTTCACTGGAGGGCGCACGGTTTTCGTATCCGCTTGGGCTGACGCTGGCGCAGTCGTTTATTGCTGACCGTGTTGCCTTGATCGGGGACGCGGCACACGGCGTCCATCCGATTGCCGGGCAAGGTTTAAACGCTGGTTTGCGTGATGTGGCTGCCTTAGCGCAGGTGTTGTCAGAGGCCCGCGCGCGTGGTGAAGACATCGGGGGTGCGCAACCGCTGGCCCGTTATCAGACATGGCGCAGGTTCGACACGACGACGCTGGCGTTATCTACAGATGCGTTCAACAGATTGTTTTCAAATGATAATCCGCTGTTACGTGCGGCGCGTGATATTGGGATGGCGGCGATAAATGCAGCCCCAGCATTGCGACGTGGATTTATTCGTGAAGCCGCTGGCCTGACAGGTGATCTGCCTAAACTGATGCAATGATCGCTAGTCTAGCGTGCGTGCCTCGTCGAGCAACATCACCGGAATGCCGTTGCGGATCGGGAAGGCGAGATTCGCATTTTTCGAGATCAGTTCCTGCGTTTGTGCGTCATAAACCAAGGTGCCGCGGGTCTGCGGGCAGATCAATGCCTCGAGCATTTTGGGGTCAAATCGTGCGTCGGTCATTGCATTATTTCCTCGGGTGATCCGCCACGGAGCGAATATTCTATCAACGTTGTGAGCGTTTCGCGGCGCGTGGTCAATGAGGGCGCTTCAAGCAGGGCTTGTTTATCTTCGGGTTCAAACGGGCACAGCATCGAGAGCGAGTTTATCAGTAATTCGTCCTCGGCTTCGCGTAGGGTTTCCCAGTCGGTTTGCAGCCCCTTATCGTCAAAGAACCTGACCAGCACGTCGATGAATTTTTGTCGGTCAAACGTATCGTCTGTTTCAATGTCGCCAAGATCGCGGTCAAACCCTTGCCAGTTCACGCGCGCACGTCTGTAGGGGACAAATCCGTCGACTTCGCCGATCACCCGGAACCGCGAGGCCCCCGCAAGCGTGATCATATATCGCCCGTCTTCGGTTTCAGAAAACGCCGTCACCCGCCCAGCGCATCCGATGCTGTGCAGTTTTTCGACGCCATCTGGCCCGTCGTATGTTTGTACCATCCCGATCAACCGATGCTCGGTTTTGAGCACGTCATCGAGCATTTGCAGATAGCGCGGTTCAAACAAGTTTAGCGGCAATCGGGTGCGCGGCAAAAGCAGCGCACCGGGCAAAGGGAACACGGGGATCGTGTCGGGGAGGTCAATTGTTTTTGTCATACCCAGAAACTTAGGCTGATTTTCGAGTCAGGCAAATATCATTGACGAAAGTTTGCGCCGCCCGTTCAAAACAACCGGATCGGTTGGTGCCAATGCGTCAAAGATCGTGAACAATTCGGCGCGTGCTGCGCCGTCGTTCCATGTCCGGTCACGCCGGAAGCTTTCGAGCAGTTCGTCGACTGCGCCTGTCGCGTCGTCATTAGCCATCAGCGCGTTTGCCAGTTCAATCCGTGCCTTGTGGTTGTCTGGATCTGCGTCAACGGCTGCGCGCAGGTCATCGACTGGCCCCGCATCCGCTGCTTTTCGTGCAAGGGTCAGCTGCGCGTGGGCTGCGTCAATTGCTGCGTCGGTGGAAATTTCGGCGGGAGCGCCGTTGAGGACCGCCTCGGCCTGATCCAATTCGCCAAGCGCGATGTGCGCGCGCACGAGACCGCCGTAGGCTACCGCGTGCATGTCGTCTTCGGATAGGATTGCTGTGAATGTTTCGGCTGCATCGCCGAAATCACCGTCGGTCATCATGCCTTCGGCTGCTTCAACAGCGTCATCAAGTCCGTTGTCAGGCTCTGGTCCCATGGCGACAATTTTATCAACAAAGGCGTTTACTTCGGATGGTGGAATAGCCCCTTGGAAACCGTCAACAGGTTGTCCGTTGAAGAACGCATAAACCATCGGGAGCGACTGTACTTGAAGTTGGGCGGCGATTGCTGGGTTTGCGTCTACGTCAATTTTCACCAGCTTTACGCGGCCATCGGCCTTGGCCACTGCGGCCTCGATTGAAGGTCCGAGCGTTTTGCATGGGCCGCACCACTGCGCCCAGAAATCAACGATCACGGGGATCGTTTTGGAGGTTTCAATCACGTCTTGCATGAATGACGCTTCGGTGCCGTCCATAATATGTGTCGTTGCCGCTGTCGCTGTCGGGGTGTCGGTCAAGCCTATCATGGTCGTCTCCTGAAATCCGGTGTTCGCCTCTTATATGGGGGCTTTGGCGGACTTTACCACGATGAATTGCGCGGCTAGCGTGGGTTTATGACACATACCGTTCTGACATATGGCGACAGCAACACCCACGGGACGCCGCCGATGGGGTCATTGGATCATCATCCGCGCCTTGCGCGTCGCTGGCCTGTGGTCATGGCGCAGGCGGCGGGCGTGAACCTGATCGAAGAAGGATTGGGCGGCAGGCTGGCTGCGGGCCACGGTGATCCGAATATGGGTGCGCATATGGATGGCCAGTTGGGGCTGCGCATTGCGTTGGCAAGCCACGGGCCGATTGATGTGCTGACGATCATGTTGGGCACCAATGATTTACAGGCCCATCACGGCAAAACCGCCGCCCTGATTGCAGCCCATGTCGATGCGCTTGTGAAGATCGCGCTGACGGATGAGTTGCAGGATCGCCATGGCGGGTTTGAGATTTTGCTGATCTGCCCACCAGCGGTCATTGGCACTGGCGTTTTTGCCGCTGATTTTGTTGATAGCGTGCAGGTATCACGCGCCCTGCCCGCCTTATATGCCCGCGTCGCGACCCGTCGTGCTGTGCACTTCATGGACGCAGGCGCGCATATCGCCAGCAGCGAAATCGACGGTATTCATTTTGATAAAGCGGCCCACGCGGTGCTGGGCCAAGCGGTGGCGGATCAGATCAAGGGTATCCTGACCTGATCCTAT
>CAJXTP010000116.1 GCA_913061335.1 uncultured Loktanella sp. | reverse complement strand
TGCGTAAACGAGGTTGCGATATGTGTCTTCGATAATGTCGAGCAGCCCCCAACCCAATGTGCCGCCAAATATCCGGTCTAATTGGCGGCCAAAGGCAGTATTCCCCCGCCCAGAACCGACCCCCGGCGAATAGATCACCATCTGCGGTGTGTCGGTGGCGCGATCATGGTGCTGCACACAACGCGACAAGCGTACGACGTTCGTCGGATGCTCGGCGTCGGGACGGTTCCATGTTCCGTCAATGAATATGGCAATGCGTTTCACTTTGTGCGCTCCAGTCGTTTCCCAATAAGGGTGAAAGGTGCGTGCCATCTGGTCAAGTCAGCTTTTCCAGACCTTTCAGACGCCACACATAACTGGTGGCGCCTGAAATCGCTTAATCGCCGCTTGGCTTTTTGATGTGTTTTGACAAACGGCCAGTTTGCTTCTTTTTCTTGTTCTTGAACGGGTTCTTGTCACCCTGATCGCGCAGTGTCAGGCGGATCGGCGTTCCGGGCATGTCGAAATCTTCACGCAGGCCGTTGACCAAATACCGCGAATAGCTGGCTGGCACGAGTTCTGGGAACGACGACATCACAACAAAGCCAGGGGGGCGCGTTTTGACCTGCGTTGCATAGCGCATCTTAATGCGGCGACCACCGGGTGCGGGCGGCGGGTGCTGTTCCAGCATACCCGTCAGCCAACGGTTCAGATGTGCAGTTGTAATACGGCGGTTCCACACCTCGTGGGCGCGCATGATCGCTTCTTGCAAGCGATCCAAGCCCTTGCCTGTCTTGGCAGACACGGTGACCAATGGCGCGCCTTTTAGCTGCGGCAGCAGGCGTGCGAATTCTTCTTTCAGCTCTTTCAGCTTGTCTTGCTTTTCGGTCTCGACGTCCCATTTGTTGACGGCGATCACAACAGCACGGCCTTCACGTTCGGCCAAATCAGCAAGCCGCAAATCTTGTTGCTCGAACGGGATTTCTACATCGAGCAAGATAACAACAACTTCGGCGAACTTTACCGCGCGCAGGCCATCAGAGACTGACAGTTTTTCAAGCTTTTCTTGCACCTTGGCTTTGCGACGCATACCGGCAGTATCGAAAATCCGCATTGGTACAGCGACACCGTCGGTCCCTGCCCAGTCTTGGCGCACAGAAATCGCGTCACGGGTGATACCCGCCTCTGGGCCGGTCAAAAGGCGTTCCTCGCCGATGATCTTATTGATCAGCGTGGACTTGCCCGCGTTTGGACGACCACAGACCGCAATTTGCAGCGGCTTTTCTTGTGTCGGAACACGCGGCGCATCTTCGTCGTCTTCGCCCACGTCTACATCAATATCAGGCGAATCTTCTTTGGCGCGCTCGTCAAATGCATCAGACAACGGCATCAAGAAATCATAAAGCTCGTCCATGCCTTCGCCGTGTTCGGCGGACAGACGGATCGGTTCACCAAGACCCAGCGAGAACGCCTCGAGGTAACCCGCTTCGCCAGCGCGGCCTTCGGATTTATTGGCAGCAAGGATCACATTGGCGTTTTTCTTGCGCAGAATATCAGCAAAAACGATGTCGGTTGGGGTCACGCCGACACGCGCATCGATCATAAATAGGCAAACATCCGCCATTTCAACGGCACGTTCTGTCAGGCGACGCATACGGCCTTGCAGGCTGTCATCGGTTGCGTCTTCGAGTCCTGCGCTGTCAATCACGGTGAATCGCAGGTCGACAAGACGCGCCGCACCTTCGCGCAAATCACGCGTTACACCGGGTTGGTCATCGACCAACGCAAGCTTTTTACCAACTAAACGGTTGAAAAGCGTGGATTTCCCAACATTGGGGCGGCCCACAACGGCAAGGGTAAAGGACATCGGTTCAGGCTCCTGACGGGTTCAAGTCGCAGGCGTTACACCAATACGGTGCTAACGGAAAGCCACCAGTTGACCTGTCTTCGTAATGACGTAAAGAACGCCGCCCGCAACAACGGGGCTGGCAGCAGCCCCACCGGCCACGGCCACGGTCCCAGTTAGTGCGCCAGAGACCGGATCAAACTGTCGGATGGTCCCATCTGTTGACGCCACAATCAAACGCCCACCAGCCAGAATTGGCCCATAATGAGCGGCCACTGCAGGCTGTCTGCGGGTGCTTTCAACTTTGGCTGCGGGCAGCGTGATGCGCCACACAGGATCGCCCGTTGCAGCATTAAGGCGCACAAGTTCATTCAGGTCATTTACGAAAAATACGGCGTTGCCTGCGGGCCAAACGGGGCCAAGCGCGCCTTCGTTCGCTGTCCAGATTCGGTCACCGTTAAAGCTATCGAGGGCGGTCAATTGCCCGCCAAAGTTTCCGACATAAACGCGGTTGCCTGCAATCACAGGATCGCCAGAGATGTCAGACACCAGTGTCGCTGCCTTGCCGATCCGTTCGCCGGACACGACACTTTGCCAACGGCGCGTGCCGCCTTGCGGGAAGGTTGCGACGATTTCACCGGACGGAAATGGGAACACGGCGAGATCGCCACTGACCGCAACCCCTGCGCCACCGCCAAAGTTTGCGACCGACGGTGTACCAGATAGTTGCCACTGAATACGGCCAGTGGTCACGTCCAGCGCCCAAGCAGTGCTGTTGCGGGCCACGACATAAACCAGATCATCGCGCACGGTTGGTGCGGATGTACCGGGTGCATCTAAATCTTGGGTCCACAGCTCTGTACCCGATGCCGCATCAAGGGCTGTCAGTTCGCCAAAGCCGGTTGTGACAAACACAGTGCCCCCCGCGACAGTCAAGCCACCACCAGACGCGTCAGATGCATTGTCAGTGCGCGGTGCCACGTCTGCGGCCCATACAGGCGCGCCAGAGGTTGCTGTCGCCGTCACACGCGCACGTGCGTCAAGCGTATAGACCACGCCGCCAGTCACGACAGGTTCAGAGGTAATACGGGCGCGGCGGCTGTCGCCCTCGCCAATGTTTACCGCAAATATTTGTGTCAGTGTCGCCCCAAGCGCAGGGTGACTGATGCGGTGACCGGCGCCTCCGTTGCGGTGGGTCCAATCTGCGTTCACGCGGGCAGTTGCAAGATTAATGGCTGCGGCTTGGTTCACAAAAGCCGCATCTTCGCGGATCGCAACATGTTCGCCGGGCAAAATCACATCAACTTCGCCGCAACCGACCAAAAGGGCAGCCAACAGGCCAGCAGTATATATCGTCTTGGCTGTCACGGAATTTAGTCCCTTTGCAGTCTTATTCGGCAGGCGCTGGCGCAGTGATGTCACCACCCAAGGCCACAATCAGCGTTTGGGCGCGATCACGCAAGCCCCGTGTCACACCTGCGTCTTCGGATATCAGGCGCATCGTGGCGATGGCGCCGTCCGTGTCACCGGCTTCGACCTGCATCAGGCCAATCTGTTCGCGTGCAATCAGCGCAAACGACGCCCCCGGTTGGGCCAGCATTTCAAGTGCGGCCATACGCGCCGCTGTATCTTCAGACGGCAGCATCGCGGCCTTTAATGCGGCAAGGTCGCGGTAGATTTCTGGAACATCGGCATTTACAACCAAACCACCAAGGGTTTGCGCGGCGGCCTCAATTTGACCCGCGTCTTGCTGTGTGGCGGCCGTTAGCAACGCTGCCACGGCAGCAGAAGGCCCTACCGCATCAATGGCAGCAAGCGCCGCGGCGCGATCTTCCGCGCCGTCAGCGGATAGCGCATCCAGCATCTGATCGCCGACTGCTTGGGCCGCCGATTGCGTCCGTGCCTTAGTATATTCGTTATACGCAGCCCCTCCGACAAGACCAACAACAACCAATACAGCAATCCAGCCATACCGGCGCAAATAGCCGTAGAGCGCATCGCGGCGGACTTCGTCAGTGACTTCATTGATAAAGCTGTCGCTATCGCTCATGGCTGGCCCCTTATTTTGCGTGGATCAAACTGATCCGTTGATGGTTCATATCGCCAATTGCGGCGGCTTGCCAAGACCCCAAGCGGGGCGGCGGCGGTGTGGCGCGTTAAACGGAAATGGTTTCGTCTTCGGATTGGCGGTTCCACAGGTGCGCATAACGGCCATCGGAGGCCAAAAGCGCATCATGCGTGCCGCGTTCGACAATAACCCCCTCTTCAAGCACAACAATCTGATCCGCCTCAGCGATGGTCGACAAACGGTGTGCAATTGTGATGACGGTGCGGCCCTTGGACATGGCTTTTAATTCCGCCAGAATTTCCATTTCGGTTTCGGTATCAAGCGCCGATGTAGCCTCGTCCAACAACAAGATTGGTGGATTTTTTAGCAAAGTCCGGGCGATGCCAACACGCTGCTTTTCGCCGCCAGATAGCTTGAGGCCACGCTCACCAACAGTGGTTTTATAACCATCCGGCAGGCTGACGATGAAATCATGGATTTTGGCGGCCTTGGCAGCTGCGAAAATCTCTTCCTCGGATGCAGATGGTCGGCCGTATGCAATGTTGTAGTGAACCGTATCGTTGAAAAGCACAGTGTCTTGCGGCACGACTCCGATTTGTTCGTGCAGGCTTGTTTGCGTGACATCGCGCACATCTTGGCCGTCGATGCGCAAAGCGCCTGAATTGACGTCGTAAAACCGGAACAGCAACCGACCGATGGTTGATTTACCAGATCCAGATGATCCAACAATAGCCACCGTCTGACCAGGTTTTGCAGTGATGCTAACACCCTTAAGAATGGCGCGCTCTGGATCATAACCAAAGTGTACATCTTCCAAAACGATCTCGCCTGATTGTACTTTTAGAACATTTGCGTCCTTCTTGTCGATGACTTCGGCAGGTTGTTCTAACAAATCGAACATTTCGCCCATATCAATCAATGCCTGACGAATTTCTCGGTAGACTGTCCCAAGAAAGTTTAGCGGCATCGTGATTTGGATCATATAGGCGTTCACCAAAACGAAATCACCGACGCTCAGGTCGCCGTTTTGCACGCCAATTGCTGCCATCACCATAACGGCGACCAAGCCACCTGTGATCAACACCGCTTGGCCAAAGTTTAGAAACGCGAGCGTATAATTGGTCTTGATCGCAAAGGTTTCATATTGACGCATGGCATTGTCATAACGGTCTGCTTCCCACTTTTCCGCGCCGAAATACTTGACGGTTTCAAAGTTCAGCAGGCTATCGATCGCCTTTTGGTTGGCGTCGGTATCTTGGTCATTCATCTGTTTGCGAATTTTGACGCGCCATTCGGTCACAGCGAAAGTGAACCAAACATACAGTCCGATGGTGACCACAACGACCACCAGATACCAAACATCAAACGTCACAAACAAAACGCCTGCGATCATCAGCAATTGCAAGATCAGCGGGCCAACAGAGAACAGCAAGAACCGCAGCAGAAATTCAACGCCCTTCACGCCGCGTTCAATAATACGCGACAACCCACCAGTTTTACGGGTGATATGATAGCGCATTGACAGGCGGTGAATATGCGTGAAAGTTTCCAGCGCAAGTGACCGCAGCGCGCCCTGCCCAACCCGCGTGAAAATCACGTCGCGCAGTTGTTGCAGGCCAACAGACATCAGGCGTGCAAATCCGTAGGCCAAAGTTAAACCGACCGCACCGAGCCCCAAATAGGTCGCGACGGTTGGTTCATCTGGAGCCAATGCATCAACGGCTTGGCTAAAGAATTGCGGTGTTGCAACGGCAATAATCTGCGACAGAAACAAGGCGGCCATTGACGCCACAACCCGTATTTTGACGGTCGTATTTCCATCAGGCCACAGATACGGAATCACACGGCGGATGACGTTCCACCCTTGAATGCGTGCATCGGACACATTGGCGTCGGTTGGGGGCAAACTGCGCATCAAATTCTCCGGTATATCAGCCCCTTAAACTAAGGACGTCAAATGGGGATTACCAGAGCTTGTTGATTATTGATTAACTTCGGGCAGACGAAATACTTGACCGGGGTAAATCAAGTTCGGGTCACGAATGCGGTCGCGGTTAGCCTCAAACACTTCGACATACATAACGCCACTGCCAAATTGGTCGCGCGCAATTGCCCAAAGCGTCGTTCCAGGTTGCACTGTCGTCATCGCCACTTGAAAATCCGGCTTGGCCACGTCGATCGCAAGCGCTTGCGCCACGACCTCTGGTTCTTCGCGTTTAAACGGGGTCTCGATACGTGATACGACTTCTCCGGCTGTATCAACTTCGTCGATCCGCAGCGTGTAGACACCCGTATCGACATCAGGCAGATCTGTGCGCCACGTACCCCCAGCAACAATCCGCGACGTCGTGATCGGTTGGTTGTCTAAGTAAACTTTCACAAACCCCTCACCTGCAGCGCGGCCAGCGATCAAGACCTCTCCGCTCGGATCATAGGTGATGCTGTCAAGCGCCACGTTTGAAAGAACATCAGGAGCGACGTCGCTTAAGGCTGGCTGCACGACATCAACGCCTTCGGCTGTAACGATCAAAATCGCTGGGGCCGCAACAGGCACTGGCGCCGGGACCGGAACCGGCTGTGGCAGTGGCAGTGGCAGTGGCAGTGGAATATCGATGACCGCCACGCTGTCTGGAACACCCGCGTCATCTTGAACAGCGGGATCAGTTTGAACGACGGGATCATCTTCAACGACGGGGGCGGCCTCAACTGCGGCCACCGCGACAGGCGCTTTGATTGGCGCTATCAGATAGGTCTCTGCGGATGCAGTTGCGGCACCATCGGGGTCGGCCAATAGTGATATCGTTTGACCATTATCCGAATACGGCAACTGCAGGAACGCGACAAAACTGCCGCTTGCGTCCGTTGTTATACGTTCAATCGGGGATCCATTGAGAAGGATATCGACCAACTGGTAGGGCGCTGCACGCCCTGCAAATATAGAGCTGCCATCACCTTCAACACGAAACGTGTCCAACTTCGGCGCTATCTGAATTGGAGCGATTTCAGTTGGTGCTTCGTCGACTATTTCAGCCGGTGCCTCAGCCGATATTTCGGTCGGCGGCTCTGCAGCTATTTCCGTAGGCGCTTCAACGACTATTTCCGCAGGTGCGATTTGCACGGCGTCCACAACTGCAGGGGTCGGAACTTTGGCGGGGCGCAACATCGGTGCCACCACTATGACCGCAACGGCCACCGCGCCCGCAGCAACAGCGCCCAAGCCTATTTGCATCGCATTCGATACAGCCATGTGATCATCCTACCCCAGCCCCGCAACGCGCGGGTTGAGAGACCATAACAACACCGCTATGACCGGTCAAAGGGATCAAACCATCGAGGCCACTACTATGACAAATTTGCCAAAGTCCATCTGCGTCTACTGCGGATCGCGAAACGGCGTGCGGCCGTCCTATGGTCAGGCCGCCGATGACACGGGTGCAATGCTGGCGCGGCGCGGCTGGCGGCTGGTTTACGGCGCGGGCGATGTGGGCCTGATGGGGCGCGTCGCCAATGCAACCCAAGCAGCGGACGGCAAGACGTTTGGCGTGATCCCGACCCATCTGTTAGATTGGGAAGTCGGCAAGCGCGACCTAGACACGTTCATCATCACCGAAACCATGCACGAGCGCAAAAAGGTCATGATCATGAACGCAAATGCGGTCGTCGTCCTGCCTGGTGGGGCCGGATCACTGGACGAACTGTTCGAGGCTCTGACGTGGCGCCAGCTTGGCCTGCACAGCAAGCCTATTTTTGTGCTAAACACCGATAACTTCTGGGCGCCGCTCATCGGTCTGATCAACCACTTCATCGCAGAAGGATTCGCGGACCCGTCGTTGCTTGATTTCATTCAAGTCGTGGATGATGTCGCCGCTCTGGAAGCAGGCTTGGCTGCCGCCCTGTCCTGACGCCACAACGACACCGAATAGACAATCAATGCGCCCCAAATGATAGGGAACGCGATGGCGTGTGCGCCGGTGACCAACTCGCCCATGACCAAGACCGCACAGCCAAATTGTAGCGTTGGGTTCAGGTATTGCACCAACCCAACGGTCGCCATGCGCACGTTGCGCGCTGCAAAGCTGAACAATATCAACGGGCTGGCCGTAAGCGGACCTGATAGCGCAAGGATCGCATGGGTCGCCAGATCATTGCCACCCCCTGCCCCTGTGCCGCGAAAAACGATCCAAAGTACGGCCAGTGGCGCTAGCAAAACCACCTCTGCTGTGACCGATACAACGGGACCAATGTCCAATTGTTTTTTGATCATCCCGTATATGCCCAATGTAATCGCAAGGCCCAATGCGATCCATGGGGCGACGCCCAAGCCGATGGTCAAAACCGCCACGCCAACGGTCGCCAAGCCGACGGCAACCCACTGTGCGCGGCGCAGAACCTCGCCGAAAACAGCCATGCCGATGATCACGGCGACCAATGGGAATATGTAATACCCCAGCGATGCCTCGATCCCTTGGCCCGTTGAAATCGCATAGATAAAGCCATACCAATTACCTGCGATCATCACTGCACCTGATAGGATAAGCAGTAGCTGACGCGGTTTGGCGATGGCTTTGCCGACCTCTGACAGGCGTCCTTGCACGGCGAGGATCAGCAGGAAAAACACCAGTGACCACAGGCTGCGATAGCTGAGCACTTCAAGCGGTGGCACGTGGGTCACTTGCGCATAATACAGCGGCGACAGGCCCCAAATAGTGCAGGTTGTTATGATCGCCAACACACCTTTTTGATCGTCGCGCATGATGCTTGCCCCTTTGTCGCCATTGGTCGGCAAAACGCACAGCTGTGCAACAACAAAAGGCCCGCTGCATCACTGCAACGGGCCCATTATTTCGCGTGATCCCAAGCAATTACATGCGGGACGCGACGTTTTCCCAATTAACCAAGTTCTCAAGGAAGTTGGTCAGGTAAACAGGACGCTTATTACGGAAATCGATGTAATAGGAATGTTCCCAAACATCACAGCCCAGCAGGGTCGTCTGACCAAAGCAAACTGGGTTCACGCCGTTTTCAGTTTTGGTAACCTTAAGGCCGCCGTCGGTG
>CAJXTP010000115.1 GCA_913061335.1 uncultured Loktanella sp. | reverse complement strand
CGAGATGTAGAGAGGTCTCGTGGGCTCGGAGATGTGTATAAGAGACAGTTACTTAGCTGGATCACACCGTTTGGGGTCTGGGGCGCGATGGGCATGGCAGGCATCGCATCGATCGTGGGCATGTTCGGCAATCTGGTTTTTGCAGCCATCAAACGAGACCGCGGCGTCAAGGATTGGTCACATCTTATCCCCGGCCAAGGCGGCTTTGTTGACCAGCTTGATAGCGTGGTTTTCGCTGCCCCGATATTTTATCACTTAACGCGGTATTTTTGGGTTATTTAGCGCGGCCGTGGCCAGACCCTGCCTGAAGGCTGTTGGGTTTGTAAAACGCCCACCGCTTGAGTTGATCGGGTGGGAATATACAAATGTGTGGGCGTGCTTACCTCACTGCCACGTCCGCTGTGCGGACTTAGCGACCTTCCAGAAGCTGCCCCGCATATTGCACGGCTCAAGTTTCGGGCTTCCAATCTGGCTGCGTCGCGAAGGAAACTACATCTTCGCCAAGCTGATCCCAATGAGGTTTGTCACGCTCAAAAATGACAACTTTAACCTCCAGCCCGCGAGCATCGTCCATTGTGCCCAGAGATAGTGTTAGATGATCAGGTAGTCGCGTGTTCTTACCATAAATTGGGCTGCCACAACTCGCACAGAATACCTTGGTAACCTCTGAGCCTTTGTCAGACGAGTAACTGAATTCACTCAATTTTCCACTCACGCTAACCGCATCTGAAACGAACATGGCACCGACTGTATGACCTGTCCCGCTCAATCGGCGACATTCTTCACAGTGGCATTGAGCAACGACGATAGGCGGCCCGTCAGCCGTGTATTTGACCTCGCCGCAAAGGCATTTCCCTGTGTATTCCTTTGTCATATTTCGGACATTACTACGCCAACAGAGAGGCGCAACCACAAAGCAAGAAGCGGCTGGCGAGTTCGCCAGCCTGTTTATGTTCTGCGGTGGATGATCTGTCAGTAAGGGCTCTAAGCAGACACTCCAACAAAAAAGCCCCACCAAACTGGCGGGGCTTTTTGATATTGGTGTCGGCGTTTAGCCCTTTTTCAGGCACTCGCGACCGAGCGTTTCGGCGATTTGTACGGCGTTTAGGGCCGCACCTTTGCGCAGGTTGTCGGACACGCACCACAGGTTCAGGCCGTTTTCAACCGTGACATCCTGACGGATGCGGCTGATAAATGTCGCAAAGTCGCCGACGCATTCAATCGGAGTGACGTAGCCGCCATCTTCGCGCTTATCGATCACCATGATGCCGGGGGCTTCGCGCAGGATGTCGCGGGCCTCGTCTTCGTCCAAAAACTCTTCGAATTCGATGTTGATCGATTCGGCGTGACCGACAAACACGGGCACACGCACACAGGTGGCTGTAACCTTGACCTTGGTATCCATGATCTTTTTGGTTTCGGCGACCATTTTCCATTCTTCGCGTGTATCGCCGCTATCCATGAAGTCATCGATATGCGGGATCACGTTGAAGGCGATCTGCTTGGTGTAAAAGATACCCTTGTTGTCGGTCGGGTTATAGATCGCTTTGGTCTCGTTCCACAGCGCGTCCATCGCACCTTTGCCAGAGCCAGATACAGATTGGTATGTGCTGACAACAACGCGCTTGATCGTTGCGCGGTCATGCAATGGCTTTAGCGCCACAACCATCTGAGCGGTTGAACAGTTCGGGTTGGCGATGATGTTTTTCTTGGAATAACCGTGCACGGCCTCTGGGTTTACCTCAGGCACGACCAGCGGCACATCGGGATCATAGCGGTACAACGACGAGTTATCGATGACCACACAGCCCGCTTTGGCAGCAATGGGCGCGTATTTCTTCGTCGCGTCAGAGCCAACCGCAAACAGCGCAATATCCCAGCCCGTGAAATCAAACGTATCAAGGTCTTTCGTCTTCAGGGTTTTGTCGCCAAAGCTTACGTCCGTCCCCAGCGATTTACGGCTGGCGAGGGCTTCGATCTTGTCGATCGGGAACTGGCGCTCTGCGAGGATGTTTAGCATTTCGTGGCCCACGTTACCGGTGGCGCCAACGACGACGATATTATAACCCATTGGTTGCTTCCTTGATTAGAATTCCGCCTCTTACCGCGCTTACAGCACAAGGGAAAGAGGCTAGTCGGTTCGGTCAGTTGACCACAGGTATGCAACCAGTCCCAAGATTACAATTGCCGCAAATACCCCGAACAAGACCGCAAACGCATCTGACGGTGTGTCGGTCCGGTTCGCCAGATAGATGGGGCCTGTTGCGAATTGCATCACCCCAACCCCGCCGATGCCAAACAGGTTCATCAATGTGACGCCGCGCCCGGTCAGATGTGCCGGAAACACCGCCTTGGAATGGGCAATTATGATTGGAAATGTAGCCCCCGACGCACCGATGATCGCCAACATGGCGGTCGCAAAGACAATGCCTTGGCTTGGTAGTAACCAGAGCGCCACCAACGCGACAGCCCCTGCCCCGTTGCCTACAAAGATCACCCATTTGCGGGTTTTGAACAGACGTTCCAATGGTCCAAACGCAAAGCTACCGGCGATCATCGCAAGCGCCATGACAAGCGTCACCCGGCCAATCGTTGCAACATCTGCGCCAAACACGTCGGCCACGTAGGGACCAGCCCACAGCCCGCGCAAGCCAGCTGCAGGCGCGTAGTTCACAAGCATCAGCGCGAAAATCGGCCATAGCGCGGGGATCTTTAGCAATGACAGTACTGATCCCTTTTGATCAGATATCACCCGTTCGGGGTCGCGGACCAATGCGATCAACAGAAGACCGATCAGCGCGGATGCCCCAGCAAGTCCGTACATGCTGGTCCGCCAGCCGAATGCGTCGATCGCCCACGCCATTGGCGCAGAGCCCGCCAGATTGCCGATGGACCCAATTCCGATCATCGCACCCGCCAAAGTTCCGAAAACTGCGGGTGAAAACCCACGCGCAAGAATGAAATAGCCCGCCATCAAAATCGGCGAACAACCAACCCCAAGCAGCGCCATTGCCCACATCACATGCGCTGGGGTCTGGGCCACAGCAAACAAAAACGCACCACCAGCACCGCCCAAAAGGAACAGGCTAGCGGCAGTCCAACGCGGACCATATCGGTCAAGTGCGGCCCCAACAGGGATTTGCATCGCGGCGAACACGAGAAACCACAGGCTGGACGCACGCGCCAAATCATCGGCGCTCGCGCCAATGTCGATCGCAAGAATGGGCGCAAGCACCGGCAAAAACGCACGGTAAAACTGCGACAATACATAGGCAGCCAGAAGGGCGATCAATCCACGTGTCATAGGCATTCTCTTTTGAGGTTCACCATAAAGGGGAAGGTTGTTGGGTTTACGGTTTTCAATCTTGTGACAGATTAACGTCGCTTCCGTGCGAGCACACTACACTGCAAAACGAAAAACCCCAGCACGTTCACAACATGCTGGGGTTTTACTATTTATATGCGGCTTTTGGTCGTGGCGGATTACTTATCGTTGGCATCCTCGGCGACCGCAGACCAATCCGCTGTGTAAAACCGCCAACCAACAATTGACCCCATACCGACAAAGATCATCCCCCAGAACAGTGCGCCTGTTGAGATCTCAAAGAGTCCCCAACACACTGCAACTGCGACAACGGCAAAGCGGCGCCAGACCGGCAGGAAAAACGGTATCTCTACGTCGAACAGACGACCGCGTGCCACTTACGCAGCTCCTTCAAATTCTGCGCCCGTTTTTGCGCCTGTGATATAGGCAACGACGTCTTCACCGTTCGTATCTTCCTTGCGCAGATTTGCGACCATACGGCCACGGCGGAACACAATGATCCGGTCCACCAGTTCCATGACCTGACGCATATTGTGGCTGACAAGGATCAGGGGTTCGCCAGCTTCTTTCAAGGTACGGATGATGTTTTCAACTTGTGCTGTTTCCTGCACACCCAACGCCGCTGTTGGCTCATCCATGATGGTCAGGCGCGAATGGAACGTTGCGGTTCGTGCAATTGCAACACATTGGCGTTGGCCGCCCGACATATTGCGAATAGAGTTGCGGATATTCGGGATTTTAACGCCGGTTTTTTCCAGACCTGCCATCGTGGCCTCTCGCATACCCTTGTAGTCAAGCAAGCGGAATGGACCTAGCCAGTTTGCATAGGTTTTTTCACGGCCCAAAAATAGGTTGTCCGGAACGTCAAGATCATCCGCCAATGCCAAGGTTTGAAACACAGTTTCAATGCCAGCTTCGCGTGCATCTAGAGGGCCCGCAAAGTTGACTTCTTCTCCGTACAACCAGACTTTGCCTGATGTACGTTGCTCAACCCCGGTAATCTGGCGCACGAAAGTGGATTTTCCTGCGCCGTTGTCACCCATAATGGCGATATGTTCGCCCTTTTTCATCTCAAAATTGGCACCTACTAGGGCGTGAACGCCGCCGTAGTGTTTGGTCAATTCTTCGGTCTTTAAAACAATATCTTCGCTCATATCAGTATCCCACCCTACGCTTTGTTTCGTTGTCGATATTGGTCAAGAATAATGGCGGCGATAATAATGCTGCCCATCGCCATAAGCTGATAAGACCCGTCCAGCTTGATGTAGGTAAAGCCAGAGCGGATCACGCCCAGAACCATTGCGCCAAGCACCGTGCCGATGATGGATCCACGTCCACCTTGCAGGCTGATGCCGCCGATTACGGCCATCGCAATGGCGAAAAGTTCGTAAAATTCACCCATACCCGCCTGTGCAGTCTCGCTTTTGGCGGCGAGAATGACACCTGCAAATGCAGCGAGCATCGAGGCAATCATATAGACCATGACCTTGTGGCGCTTTACGTTAATGCCGGACATCCGTGCGGCTTCTTCGTTAGAGCCAATTGCGTAGGTGTGTTTGCCGTAAACCGTATAGCGCATGATAAGGTGGAAAATGGCCGCAAGGGACAAGAACCAGACCACTGGCATCATGCCAGATCCGATATATTTGTAGCTTTCGGTTGGAAAGGATACCGGGTTCCCACCGGACCACCAAAGGGCGATACCACGGCAAATTAGGAACATCCCCAACGTTGCAATGAACGGCGGGATGCGAAGGAAAGCGATAAAAGTTCCGTTGATGGCCCCGATAAAGGCGCCGAACGACAACCCCACAACGATGGGGACGACCACCGGAAGATCCATGGCCCAAGTTCCAAACAGGGCTTTTGGGTTCGGGAATCCATTAACCAACTCGGTTTGTCCAAAGCTCATTGCAATCATTGCAGTCGCGGCGACAAGCGGCCCCGAACTTAGGTCGATGCCTGCGGTGATGATGACTTGCGTCACACCCAACGCGATGATCCCGATGATGGCGACCTGCAAGATGATGATCTGTAAACGCGCTTCGTTAAAGATGCTGTCAAAACGATCCCGGGTGTCAAAAAGGAAACTTTGGTCGTTCATGTAGGGCAATATCTGCCCGAGAATTTCGAAGATTACGACGATGATGATCAACGCAAGAAGGATATTCATTTCGTTTGGCCAAGTTCGTTTTGTCTTGTCAAACGTTAGCCCGCCAGTGCCGTGGCTGGTATCAGACATTTTGGACACCCCTTTAATTGTATGATTGATTTTGTTGATGGCGGGTGCGCCGCAATTGGCGGCGCACCCGGGTCTTAAGATTTGAACTAACTTAGTTCTTCGCTAGGAACTCACCCATGTTCGCTGGTGTGACCAACTTAAACGGGATGTAGACCTTTTGGTCGACTGCTTCGCCAGCAATCAAACGAAGTGCCGCGTCAATCGAACCAGTGCCTTGACCAACCGAGTCTTGGAAAACGGTTACGTCATAGTCGCCTGCAGCCATTATAAGCAAAGCGTCCTGTGATGCGTCAACACCACCAACCTGCATGACATCCATATCCATGCCAGCGGCTTTCATTGCTTGGATCGCGCCGATTGCCATTTCGTCGTTGTTGGCTAGAACGAAGTCAAATGGTTCACCAGAAGACATCCAGTTAGTCATAAGATCTTGTGCTTCATCACGTGACCAGTTTGCTGTCTGCTCATCGATGATGGTCATGAAGTTACACATGTCCATGCCGATAACGTCGTGCACGTCTTTGGAACGCTGAACCGCAGCTTGGTTAGAAAGCTGGCCGTTCATCAGGTAACCAGTTGCGCCGCCGGCTTTGCCAGCTGCACGAAGGTTGTTACAAATCTGGAATGCAGAAAGTGTACCGGATTCGATTTCGTTAGACGCCACGAATGCCTGTGTAGCAGGCAGCTCGTTTACGTTGTCAGGCTCACGGTTAACGTAGACCAGTGGCGTGTCGCCAGCCGCAGCCGTGATCGCAGCACCGGCAGATGTGTCAACGATGTTCACAATGATCGCGTCAACACCAGATGCAACAAAGTTCTTCACTTGGTCGATTTGCTTTGCAAGATCGTCGCTAGCGTCTTCTTGCTGGTATGAAAGACCATCAATTGTCGCTGCATGCTCAACCATGCCGTTACGCAAAACTGTTAGCCAGTTGTCATCGAAACGTGAAAATGTTGCACCAATTTCTTGTGCAACAGCATTTGAGCCCATCATCGCGACGAGGCTGGCTGTAATTAGTAGTTTTTTCATTTGTTCCTCCCAGAACCGTGCTCGGCGCACGACTTAATTAATGCCGAGAGCCCACAAAGGGGCGATTATTCCATCTCAATTCAGTCAAGCCGCATGCGCCAAAACCTCGTTTTCGATGAAGTGAATAGATCGCGAAAGCGCTGCTTTCGGATCGATAAGCGCGTGGACGTCGGGTGAGAAAGCCTCAAACGACAAGGGGCCGACATAGCCACCACGCAATAGTTTCGTAATTTGTTCGATGTTACCCAGACGATCGTTGGCATCTACCAACACGCGATCCGCGTCTTTAACTTTGGCCAAATCGACGTTGGTGTCGTTCACCCCAGAGATATGAACCAACTTCGTATGCGCGGGATAGATTGCGTCGCCATCTGCAAGGAAGTGATGAAACGTATCGTGGATAAGGCCAAACTGGTCACCCAAGCCTGTGTCATCAATCACGGCGACAACATCTGATTTGTCGCGCAGCGTGCTGTTATGAAACCCAATAGGCTCAATCAACCCGGTAAGCCCACGCGACGCCAATTCAGGCGCAAGCGTGACCATCGCCGTACGCAAACCATTGCTGGACACTGCATCACCACCGACTTGTGGAATAAGCGCGATGGCCTCTGCGCCGCAAGCCACGGCCAAATCCATTAGCGTCACCGATCTCTCAAAGGTCGCATCGTCAAAAGCGTTGAATGCTTTGACCTCTGCCAGAGCGACGACAGTCAAATCATCGGTCATTCCGGTGCTCGGAGCCTGTCCGTCAAACAGTGCCTGCTCTAGGTCATTACGCAGTTCAATACTGCCCATACCTAGCGCACGCGCCAAATCGCACACCTGTTTCATCGTCAACGATGGAACTGTCATATGGTTTAGCGCGAAAGTTAGCACGTTGCGTTCACACCTCTTGAATCGGTTGGTGCAATCAGACTAACGCGAAAGAATATTTTTGCAACCGGTTGCAAACAAACTTGTAGTAGTAACTTAAGATGTCAAATTAAATCGTAAATATACAGATAGTTAGATGAACTATTTCGCCACTAATCTTGATGAAATACACCTGATTATCAAGGAAAATAGGCCAAAGTCCCGAAATTCCGCGACTCATCAATTGATCAATGTCAAATTCTTTGACCGTGAATAATGGATGGAATATCGTGATGAAGCCGGCGGCTAGACTTGTCAGCGAACACTGGTTTTCGCTTACCTGCACCATTGAACCTGTGACTTCCGCGATCAGTCACAAACTGCTTTTTTATTTTTCTGCTGCGAAAAACAACCAACTTCTGTAGTAAGTCGCAATAGCTAAGAAAATGGACACTGCCACTATGAATGCCACGCTCAAAGATGTTGCGATCCGCGCGGGTGTTTCCCGCTCTGCGGTGTCACGGGCATTCACAGACGGGGCATCCGTTTCGGACAAAATGCGCCGTAAGGTTGAAAAGGCGGCTGGTGAACTTGGGTATAGCCCGAATTTGTTGGCCCGCAGCCTGACGACACGGCGCACGAAGATGATCGGCTTGATCTCGAACAATTTCCACAATCCGATTTTTTTGACGGTATTCGACCAGTTCACGCGCGCATTGCAAGAACGCGGTTTGCGCCCGTTGTTGGTAAATTTGTCTGATGAAACTGACCCTCAGAATTCTGTCAGAATGATGCGGGAATATTCGGTTGATGGTGTGATCGTCGCATCGTCGACGCTTCCCCCTGGATTTTCCAAGGCATTCCGTGATCATGGCGTGCCTGTCGTACATACTTTCGGACGAAATTCATCAGAACCTTCGGTTCATGTGGTCGGGATCGACAACGTGGAGTGCGGGCGAATGGCGGCGCGTACGCTTGTGGCGCGTGGCATGACACGGGTTGGTTTTATGGGTGGCCCAGAGGCTGCGACATCTACTCAAGACCGCCAAACTGGGTTTACCCAAGAGATTGCAAAGCACCCGCAAGTAACTTGCGAAGTGTCATATGCTGACGATTATTCCTTTGATGCGGGGCGTCAGGAAATGCTGCGGCTTGCACAAACCCGCTTGGCCCAAGCGTATTTTTGCGGCGATGATGTTTTGTCGATTGGGGCGCTTTCGGCGCTGCGTGATAGCGGCCTATCAGTCCCAGAAGATGTTGGAATCATTGGATTAAACGATATGGAAATGGCGGGGTGGGAAAACATTAACCTCACGACAATTCACCAGCCGATCAAGCAGATTATCAAATCTTCGGTGGAGCTTATTGTCGCCATGCTCGAGGAACCTGACCGCGCGCCAGAGGCTCGGATTTTTCCGTGTTCTGTGGTGGAGCGGGGCACATTGCGCCCCGCCCCGTAGGATGCGTTTTAACGCCTGTCTCTTATACACATCTGACGCTGCCGACGAATAGAGAGG
>CAJXTP010000114.1 GCA_913061335.1 uncultured Loktanella sp. | reverse complement strand
GGTCAGCGGTTCGATCCCGCTAGGCTCCACCATCATCCTCCCCTAAACGCTGCTTTCCGATACGTCGCGAGACGAAAAGATGGTCAGGCGTCGCTGCGCGCGCGCGTAAGCGCTGTTTGCAGCAATATCTGTTTCCAAATTGCAATTTCGTCGAAAAGTGTTGTTTCTCGACGTAAACCCCAAGGGCCAAATTCGACGTGGCTTACGCCCATGACATGCACCTGTGCGCCAGTGGGCCGACCAAAGCGCCCCCACCCCTCGTGGCAGCCTGTCAACGACCACCGAATTGCGCTTCGCGGGGACATCGACGGGTCACAGCGCCCGATTTGATGGTCTATCCGGAACTCCGCATTGGGGAACGCGCTGCGCAACCCTAGCCAAAATTGTGTCGCTTCCTCGCGGCCATGAACATCAAGCCCGCCTGGCAATGCCAACTGACACGCGCGGTCGTATTCGGCGCCGATGACCATAAAGTCGGCAGCCATAATGCGATGCAAAATTTCAGCATGCTTTACCCCCCATTCACTGTCGTTGCCCTGCCCCGAATATGGGCCTGCAATGTCTGTGTCTGGCGTAAATGGCATCTGTGTGTCGCCCGACAAAATTGAGGCGCGCGCGGCGTCTTGCGCAGTCTGCCCCAACTGGACCGCAATCGCTGCGTTGTCACGGATCAACCATTCGTCCCAAACACGGTTTTCACGGCAAAACGTATCGGCAATCGTTCGAAACGATAATTTGCGTCCACTGGCGGGACCAAACGCGCCGCCTGCGTGCGTCGCGGTTGAGATAATCCGATGCGATGACAAAAAACCCGCGTCCTCATCGCCGCACCAGATAACATCCTCGCCAAAAAGCTGCCGGTCTGGAAATTCGGTAAGCGTGGCCATCGTGTTGGCTTTACCGGCTGCGTTGCCCCGGCTGATACCAGCAGGGGTTCGCACCAGCAGATCATCGCCGTAGTGCCAATTGAGTGCCGATATTTGGCGACCTTCCCAGATCATGGCGGTGCATTTCAGAATGTAATCCGGCAGATCGGAAAATTGCGGATCAAAACCCTTCATAGGGAAACACTTAACCGAACGGAAATTTGCAAGGGGGCGGCATTCAGCATCTATCTCTCCTGATTTTCAACAGCGTGATAAATAGACCCTGATTTGAATACGTATTCAACAGATCAAAACATGATAACTTTGCAGTATCACCACCCTAATCGTTATTCACAAAGGCGGAGAGCTCCATCAGCTCGGTGACAGACCCAATTTCCATCTTTTCCAAGATACGGGCGCGGTGATGGTCGACCGTGCGCGGACTAATCTTAAGCTCGCGGCTGATCTCTTTGCTCGCAGTATGCGATGGGTTATCCATCATATAGCTCGCGATTTCTTGTTCGCGCGTTGTCAGGCGGCCAAATTTTTCTTGCGCCGCTTTTTGATCGTTGGCCTCGGTTCTCGCGGCCATGTCTTTTTCAAATGCAGCCTCAATACAGGCAACCAAAGTATTTTGCCGGAACGGTTTTTCTAGAAAATCAGTCGCGCCAGCCTTCATCGCCTGAACCGACTCTCGCACGCCACCATGGCCGGAAATAAATATGATCGGGATCAGGATGTTCTTTTCATTGATTAGTTGCTGAAGCTCGAGCCCATTTAGTTCCGGCATCCCGTAATCCAGCACCAAACATCCAGGTTGCTCGCTGTCATAGGCATCCAGAAAACTTTTGGCGCAAGCAAACGTTTCAACCAGAAACCCGCGCTTGGACAAAGCACGCGAAAGCGTCAGACGAATTTCATCTTCATCGTCGACTAAAAATACTTTGGAAAGGGTCTTAAGTTGCGGCATTTGGCGATCATACAATAGGCAAGGTGAAACAGAAACGGGTCTTTGTCTGAACATCCGCGTCGTGCCATAACCGCCCGCCGTTTGATTCAACGATTTTGCGACAAATCGACAGCCCAAGCCCCATCCCTTCTGCCTTGCTGGTCTGGAACTGCTTAAACAATATCACGTCTTTCGAGATGCCCGGCCCTGTGTCTTCAACACAAATTTCTAGCCGGTCCGGCTGCTCAGAAACGTCGATTCTGATGTTACGAATTTTCGCATTGCTCGACTCGATTGCCTCAATCGCGTTGCGCATCAAATTGATCAGGACTTGAGCTATCTGAACACGGTTTCCTTTGACGTTTGGAAAATCACCTGTCGCGTATTCTAGGTTCACCGAACGCACCTCTGCCTCGTGACGCATCAGACGGCAGGTCTGCGAAATAAGTATGCGCAAGTCGAACTCGGACATCACACCATCATCTTTGCGGATGAAACCACGAAGCGCCCTAATGATATCGCCACCTTGGTGTGCCTGCTCGTCCAGCTCTCGCAAAATCTCAAGCAAATCTTGGTTCTCAACGGGGTTTTGGCTTGCTGTCGTAATCGCGGCATCCACGTTTTGGGTTATCGCCGTCAATGGTTGGCTGAGTTCATGTGCCAGACCCGTCGCCATTTGCCCCATCACATTCACCCGTGAAAAATGTGCCAAATCGCGGTTCAATTCTTGCACCGTTGCTTCAGATTCACGTCGCTGCGCGATCTCATTGATCAGCGTCTTGTTTGCGCGACGCAGCTCTCGATAGGTCTTTGGAAGCGGTTCAGTCGCGGACACTTCGCCTTGTGATACAAGTGCTGTGCGCACAGCAAACGCCCGGACGGGCCGCAAGATCAGCTCGGCCAATGTCAGCCCAGCTAACGCCGTCAGGACTGAAATAATTGCCGCAATCCAAGTATTTCGCGCGCGGTTATCTTTGATCACGCCGATAAAGTCATCTTCGGGCGCATAAACAGCAATCGTCCACGGCAAATCAATTCCCGTGATGGGCGAAAATAGCCCCAGATATGCGTCATCCTGATAGGAAAAATTCGACTGCAATTCGCCGGTCGACCCATCAGCTCGGTCGATATTTGCAAACGCTGCCCGCGAGATCGGATCGTCAATATCATTGATATTTGCAAAGCTGAGCGTTCCATCTTCGTTCAAAACTTTGATTTGGTCCGGGTCGGGATGCGCAAGAACGCTGCCATCTTGATTCAAGATCAAAGCGGCGCCATTGTCACCAACCCGAAGGTCCGACAAAAACACTGAAATGTCCGAAATTTCGATGTCGACACCGATTACGCCTTGCAGCGCCCCGCTTGGGAACACCACAGGTGCGGCGACAGTTATGCCCGGCTGTTGCGATGAAAAGAAAATATAGGGGTCAGTCCAAATGCGCGATCCAAGCGCGCTCGCTTCGATATACCACGGGCGCGTCCGCGCGTCGTATGCATCGGCTGGATCAGTGCTTTGTTCCACAATTGAATAATCTTTAGATCGCCAAATGAAATCAACACTGCGGGTCTCATCTTCGATCGTGATGAACTTGGTGCGGTACGGACCGGGCCCGTCGCTTTTCATGACATAAACGAAGTTTCCTGCCTCATCGCCATAATTGATACCCGCAAGCTGGGGCTCTGTTTGCAAAAGTTGGAAAAAATATCGTTCCATTGTTTCGCGGTCAGTTGTCGAAACAAGGCCACTGTTCAAGACACGTTTGGCTTGCTCTGTCGTCTCAGCAGCCGGTTCAAGAAATCGTTTGGTATGTTCAACCGCGTTTGCACCCGCGTCTTCCATCAGCCCGCGTGCAAGCTTAAGCATCGCCCGTTCAGACGAAAGATAGGACGTTGAGACGACAACAAAAATTGCGACGAATTGTAGCCCTGCAAGACTAAGAGCAAGGACAAATCCGAGCGAATACCTCATGCTATCCCCCGCCTATATACCGACATCGGCAGTGACACGCGCGACCGCCACCCTAAGCTTTTCAACGAGCTCCTCCATATGACGGGTTTCTGATATAAATGGCGGCGCAAGTAACACATGATCCCCATGTTTCCCGTCAATCGTACCGCCCATCGGGTAGCATATCAAACCTTCGTCAAATGCGGCCGCTTTCAGCTTGGCGTGGAATTTATGCGCAGGGTCGATCACCGCTTTGGTTTCACGATCTTTCACGAACTCAAGCCCAACAAAAAGCCCCCGACCCCGGATGTCCCCGACGATAGGATTTTGCCCAAATGCGTGATGCAACATATCCGTCAGTGCTTGGCCTTTAGGGCCGACTTGGTTGACCAATCCGGTTTGTGTCAGCTTTGTCACGACCGCAAGCGCCGCCGCACAGGCCACCGGATGCCCAACATAGGTATGCCCATGCTGGAAAAACCCACTGCCATCCGCGATCGCATCATAAATTTTTCTGGTACACAACGTCGCGCCAATCGGCTGATACCCAGCCCCTAGCCCCTTGGCGATGGTACAAATATCGGGGCTAATGTCGTCATGTTCGCTTGCAAACAACGTCCCAGTCCGGCCCATGCCACACATGACCTCATCAAGGATAAGCAGGACACCATATTGGTCACAAATTTGGCGAATTCGCTTGAAGTAACCGTCAACTGCGGGAACCGCAGCCATCGTTGCACCGACAATAGGTTCTGCGACAAACGCCATAACCTGATCTGGGCCAAGCCGCAGAATTTCTGTTTCCAATTCGTTGGCCGTGCGTTGTCCGTAATCAAACGTCGTCTCATCGCTCCGCTGACCTCTGTAGGCATAACAAGGGCCAATGTGGCTTACGTCAATCAGCAATGGGGCAAACTGCGCGCGGCGCCATTCATTCCCACCCACCGCCAAAGCACCCAGCGTATTGCCATGATAACTTTGCTTGCGTGCGATGATTTTTGACCGCTCAGGTTGGCCGATTTCCACGTAATATTGGCGCGCCAATTTCAACGCGGCCTCGACCGCTTCTGACCCGCCAGACACAAAGTAAACTCGGTCAATACCAGCCGGCGCATGTGCTATCAAAAGGTCAGCAAGCGCTTCTGCTGGTTGTGAAGTCAGAAAACCAGTATGCGCAAACGCCATGGAATCAAGCTGCGTTTTTATTGCGTTGATGATGTCTTTATCGCCATGACCAAGGCACGAAACAGCGGCGCCACCGGACCCATCAAGATACGACTTGCCGCTGGCGTCGGTCAGGTAAACACCGTCGCCGGTGACACCCACAGGGGGTAAGTTATTGGAATTTCGCGGGAATACGTGGGACATGGCAGGGAATCCGGTTTCGTTACGCCAAATGATCCCATTTTTGCCCCTGCCAATTCTATAGGTAATTACGCGCATAGACAGAATACCCATGGTCATTAACCTTCAGTTCAGCGCGCTGTGCGACAGAACCGGCTTTGTCTTTCAAAGCCCCATTTTCAATTTGCATTGTTTAGGTGGTTCGGGAGCTGTCGTCGGCGCGCACATGCAACGGGAGAAAATCATGTCACGAAACAAGTTCACGACAGCGGCGGCAGCAATGCTTGCACTGGCTATTTCTGCACCAGCAGCAATGGCAGAAGAATTCATTACAATCGGCACTGGTGGCGTCACAGGCGTTTACTACCCAACTGGCGGCGCGATTTGCCGTTTGGTGAACAAGGGCCGTAAAGATCACGGCATCCGCTGTTCAGTCGAATCCACTGGCGGTTCAGTCTACAACATCAACACAATTCGCGAAGGCGAGCTTGAGTTTGGCGTTGCTCAGTCCGACTGGCAGTACCACGCCTATAACGGCACATCAAAGTTCGAAGACGCTGGTCCATTTGAAGATCTGCGCGCTGTGTTCTCTGTTCACCCAGAGCCATTCACAGTTGTTGCACGTGCCGACGCAGGCATCACAACTTTCGCAGACCTTAAAGGCAAACGCGTCAACATCGGCAACCCAGGTTCCGGTCAACGCGGCACGATGGACGTTGTTTTGGATGCACTCGGCTGGTCAACAGATGACTTTGCTTTGGCGTCCGAGCTGAAAGCAGCAGAACAGTCTGCTGCCCTTTGCGACAACCAGATCGACGCGATGATCTACACTGTTGGCCACCCTTCCGGTTCCATTCAGGAAGCAACAACAGCGTGCGATTCCGTTCTGGTAAGCGTCACAGGCGAAGCAATTGACGGCCTGATCAACGACAACTCATTCTACCGGACAGCAACTGTTCCCGGTGGCATGTACCGCGGCAACGATGCTGACACGACAACATTTGGTGTTGGTGCAACGTTCGTAACATCTGCATCCGTTTCGGATGAAGCTGTTTACACTGTTGTTTCTGCAGTCTTCGACAACTTGGATGACTTCAAGAAACTGCACCCAGCATTCGCAAACCTTGACCCAATGGAAATGTCTTCTGCTGGTCTTTCTGCTCCGCTGCACCCTGGTGCGGCTAAGTACTACCGCGAGCAGGGTTGGATTGAATAACCACGCCGAGATTTGAAAAAACTTGGGGAGGCGTCATGCGCCTTCCCAGACAAGAGGCCCCGCAAAAACAAAGGGCCAAACCGACACTAAGGGGGACTTCAAATGACAGATCAGAATACCGAGAACCGCGCGCTTAGCGAAGAAGAACTGCAGGATCTTGTATCCTCGTCGGACGCAGGAGCACGCGATCCCGTTGGTCCCGTTGGCACATTTTTGGCGATTACCGCAATCGTCTGGTCGCTGTTTCAGGTCATCCTTGCCTCGCCGATCTCGAACCAACTGCTTCCCGGATCCGTGATCAATAACTCACGTCAGATCCACCTCGCATTTGCTATATTCTTGGCCTTCATGGCCTACCCCGCTTTGAAATCGAGCCCCCGCCACTACGTTCCTGTTCAGGACTGGATCATGGCGATCGGTGGCGCTTTCATCTCGATGTACGGCTATATCGTCTACGATAAAATCGTGAAATCTGGCGGCCTAGCGGACGACACAGATAAATGGATCGCGCTTATCGGGCTAATCTTATTGTTTGAGGCAGCGCGTCGCGCGCTAGGCCCTGCAATGGCAATCATCGCGACCATATTCCTGCTTTACGTCTTCTACGGATCGTCCCCCATCGTCCCTGACGTCATCCGGTGGAGCGGCGCTTCGCTGAAAAAAGCGATGAGCCATATGTGGATGACATCAGAAGGTGTCTTTGGCATCGCGCTTGGTGTGTCCACCAAATTCGTGTTCCTTTTTGTGCTGTTCGGTGCCCTTCTCGATAAGGCCGGAGCCGGTAATTACTTTATCAAAATGGCGTTCGGCGCGCTTGGTCACCTTAAGGGTGGTCCTGCAAAAGCAGCCGTTGTTGGCTCTGCGGCCACGGGCCTAATCTCTGGGTCTTCCATCGCGAACGTCGTCACCACGGGTACTTTTACGATCCCACTGATGAAACGGGTTGGGTTTACGTCCGAACAAGCCGGCGCCGTCGAAGTTGCGTCTTCTGTGAACGGTCAGATTATGCCACCAGTTATGGGCGCCGCTGCGTTCCTGATGGTGGAGTATGTTGGCATCTCGTACGTCGAGGTCATCACCCACGCGTTCCTGCCCGCCACGATTTCGTATATCGCGCTGGTCTATATTGTTCACCTCGAAGCCGTGAAGCGTAACATGCCTGTTCTTGGCAATCGCGTTGTGTCCATGGGCAAAACGATTGGAGGCATGGCCGCATTCTTTGTTGGATTTGCCGCCCTATGTTACGGCGTCCAATATCCGATCAGGGCCATTACAGCGGTTGTCCCTGCATCTGGTTTAGTCCTTTCAGCGCTCGTGTTCCTAACCTACGCCGGACTTTTGTTCCTCGCTTCCAAAGGTGCCGATCTGGAACCTGATGATCCAAACGCAAAAGAAGTCGAGCTTCCAGTTGTTGGTGAAATTTACAAATCAGGTCTGTACTTCCTTCTGCCGATCATCGTCCTCGTTTACTTTTTGATGATTGAACAAAAGTCCCCCGGCTTGTCCGCTTTCTGGGCGACGTCACTGTTGTTCATCATCCTGCTGACGCAAAAACCGCTCAAGGCAATCTTTCGCGGTGAAAACCAATTGATCGAAAGCTTCAAAGACGGCGTGGCTGACCTGCTGCAAGGCTTGGTTGATGGCGCACGCAACATGATCGGTATCGGCCTTGCAACAGCGACTGCTGGCGTGATCGTCGGCACAGTCACCTTGACTGGCGTTGGTCAGGTTATGGCCGATCTGGTCGAGTTCCTGTCTGGCGGTAATCTAATCCTGATGCTGATCATGGTCGGGCTGTTGTCGCTTATCCTTGGGATGGGTTTGCCAACAACGGCGAACTACATTGTTGTGTCATCTCTGATGGCCGGTGTTGTGGTCGAACTTGGCGCGCAGAACGGTCTGATTGTTCCACTGATCGCCGTGCACCTGTTTGTGTTCTACTTTGGGATCATGGCCGACGTGACGCCCCCCGTGGGGCTTGCTAGTTTTGCTGCTGCTGCCGTCTCTGGTGGCGATGCGATCAAAACTGGCTTTATCGCATTTTTCTACAGCTTGCGGACCGTTGCTCTGCCATTCGTATTCATCTTCAACACAGATTTATTGCTGATTGATGTGACGTGGATGCAAGGGATACTGGTGTTCATAACGGCAAGCATCGCGATCCTCGTCTTTACGGCGGGTACGATGGGCCACTTCATCACCAAAAGCCGTATTTACGAAAGCCTCGTGCTGATCTTCATCGCGTTCATGTTGTTCCGGCCTGATTTCTTTATGGACCGGATACAGCCACCGTTTGCGGCCGCTGATCCAATCGCACTGTCACAGGTCGTAGACGATGCCGCACCCGGAAGCGAAATCCGCGTTGTGGTGACAGGCCCCGACTATGACACTGGCGTGATCAAGGAAACCACCCTGGTGTTGCCAATTGGCGAAGAGCCGGCAGGCGCGCGCATGGAGGCCTTGGGCCTGCTAACGTTCGAAGATGGCACTGACCTTGTTGTCGAAGAGCCACTATTTGGGTCCCCATTCGTCAGCACGCTGCAAGGTTATGATTTCTACGGCGACGACTACGTGACCGTCACCCAAGTTAATGCCCCTGCAGATCAGCTTCCAAAAGAGTTAATGTTCATCCCTGCCCTGATCTTGCTCAGCATGATCTACTTTCTCCAAAAGGGCCGCGCTTC
>CAJXTP010000113.1 GCA_913061335.1 uncultured Loktanella sp. | reverse complement strand
CGAGATGTAGAGAGGTCTCGTGGGCTCGGAGATGTGTATAAGAGACAGCCCTGTGACCGAGCTGATCACTGGCGTTGATCTGGTCGAACAGATGATCCGCGTGGCTTACGGCGAGACATTGCCATTCGCGCAGGACGACTTGAAAATCAACGGCTGGGCGATGGAAAGCCGCCTGTATGCCGAGGACCCGTATCGCGGGTTCTTGCCGTCCATTGGCCGTTTGTCCCGTTACCGTCCGCCTGCCGAAGAAGCCACGTCAACGCGCGCGGTGCGCAATGATACTGGCGTGTTTGAGGGCGGCGAGATCAGCATGTATTACGACCCTATGATCGCCAAACTGTGCACATGGGCGCCGAACCGTGCTGCCGCAATCGAGGAAATGCGCCAAGCCTTGGATGCATTTGAAGTCGAAGGCATCGGGCATAACTTGCCGTTCTTGGCGGCGGTTTATGACCACGAGAAATTTATATCCGGCACAATGACCACCGCGTTCATCGAAGAAGAATTTCCTGATGGTTTCCAAGGTGTTACGCTTCCAGACGCGGACCTGATCCGCATCGCGGCGGCTGCTTCGGCGATGCACCGCGTCGCCGAAATCCGCCGCACGCGTATTTCTGGACGCATGGATAACCATGAACGCCATGTTGGTGCCGATTGGAATGTCGCCGTGCAAGGCCAATCGTTTGATACGGTCATTGTTGCGGATAAACTGGGCGCTGATGTCATTCTCGCGGGTCAGACGATCCGTGTTGAAGGCGACTGGACACCGGGGGACATGCTTGCACGGATGACCGTTGGCGGTACGCCGTTGGTCATAAAAATCGGCAAAATTTCCGGTGGGTTCCGCGTGCGGTATCGTGGCGCGGACCTTAAGGTGCATGTGCGCACCCCGCGTCAGGCCGAATTGGCCGCGCTGATGCCAGAAAAAATGCCGCCCGATACGTCCAAACTGCTGCTGTGCCCAATGCCTGGTCTAATTGTTAAAGTAGACGTGGCCGTGGGTGACGAGGTCCAAGACGGCCAAGCGCTTTGCACCGTGGAAGCTATGAAAATGGAGAATATCCTGCGCGCCGAGAAAAAAGGCATCGTGTCCAAAGTGAACGCGGCAGCGGGCGACAGTTTGGCGGTCGATGACATCATTCTGGAGTTCGAATAAGCCATGACCTCAATGAAACATCGGATTTTGACCTGCATTTTGGCTTACGTTGTAGGGTTGGTGCTTGCGACTGTGGCGCTGTTGGGGGTCGTTGATCTTGATACCGTCAGCTTGGATAGCGGTCTGCCGATGGTCGCGATGCTGACGCCAATGGTTGCGGTTGTGGGGTTTTGGGCCGTCGCCCGCATGGCCGGTGTCCCGATTGACCCAATGCGGACGTTCCTGTTCGGCGGGATCGCAATTTACAGCTTATTGTATCTGTGTGGCCGCCTTGTGGCCAACGCGTTTATGTCAAATCAAGGAGCAACGATTGTCGGCGCACTGGCGCTGTTTGCGCTGGCATTTATCATGATCCGCAAATCTTCGGACCGCGAAATTTGATGGATTATTCGGCTCTCAGCGCACGATGGTCGATGATTTCTTGTTGGCGCATTGGTATTTTATCGATGGCGCGCGACAGTTCACGAATGTCCCACGGGGCAGGCTTGCGCAGCGCAGTGCGTCCGTCTTTGCCAACAAGTGTTAGCATAAACGCGCGAGGCCGTAACGCTGTGCGCAGCGCGCTTGGGTTTGCAGGATCGGTATCGACAATCACAATCACATCGCGCTCGGCCATCTCGTCTATGCCGTCGTTCAACAGGTCGAGCTGTTCAATGAACATCGGGTCCAGCGGGCTTTGGGCGAATATGACCAACGGACGGGCTTGCCAGATAAAATCAGCAGGCGTGATGTCGGCTGCATCAAAAATCTGGGTCCGGTCAGCAGTCCATGCCTCAAGCACGGTTTCTGCGGATACGGCCGAGGCCATGCTCGCCACGAGGGCGCTGATCAATATACGTTTCATACAACTTAACATAGGTCGTCTGATCGCAAATACGAACAGCCGTCTGCCAGATAACGATAATTTTATTGCACAGGCCGTTTAGGCAGTTTTGCCGTCGCCGTGCAACGCACAACATATGAGGGATATCACATGGGAACGAACAAAGACTGGGCTGATATCGCGGCAAAAGAATTGCGCGGCAAGCCACTTGATGATCTGACGTGGAACACGTTGGAAGGCATCGCAGTTAAGCCGCTGTATACCGCCGATGACACCGCTGATTTGCCGCATATGGGCGGTGTCCCTGGGGCCGCACCTTACACGCGCGGCGTTAAGGCCACGATGTACGCGGGCCGTCCTTGGACGATCCGCCAATACGCTGGTTTTTCCACAGCCGAAGAATCCAACACGTTCTACCGCGCGGCCCTTGCGAGCGGCCTACAAGGCGTTTCCGTGGCCTTTGATTTGGCAACCCACCGCGGCTATGACAGCGACCATCCTCGGGTCGAAGGTGACGTCGGCAAGGCAGGTGTGGCAATCGACAGCGTTGAGGATATGAAAATCCTGTTCGACGGTATTCCGTTGGATAAAGTATCGGTTTCGATGACCATGAACGGCGCAGTTATCCCGATTCTTGCGAATTTCATCGTCACAGGCGAGGAACAGGGACACGATAAATCCGTTCTTGCTGGCACCATCCAGAATGACATCCTCAAGGAATTCATGGTCCGCAACACATACGTCTATCCGCCCGAACCGTCGATGCGGATCATTGCGGATATTATTGAATATACCTCTGCCGATATGCCGAAATTCAACTCGATTTCGATCAGTGGCTACCACATGCAAGAGGCGGGCGCGGATCTGGTCCAAGAACTTGCATTTACGCTTGCTGACGGGCGCGAATATGTGCGCACCGCCATTGCGCGCGGTATGGACGTGGACGCATTTGCCGGGCGCTTGTCGTTTTTCTTTGCCATCGGGATGAACTTTTTCATGGAGGCCGCCAAACTGCGCGCGGCGCGTCTTTTGTGGTCGCGGATCATGGAAGAATTTGAACCCAAGGTCGCGAAGTCATCCATGCTGCGGACCCATTGCCAAACGTCTGGCGTGTCGTTGCAGGAACAAGACCCGTATAACAACGTGATCCGCACCGCCTACGAGGCGATGTCGGCGGTTTTGGGTGGCACACAGTCGTTGCACACCAATGCCTTGGACGAGGCAATCGCATTGCCGACAGATTTCTCAAGCCGGATCGCGCGCAATACGCAGTTGATCTTGCAAGAAGAAACAGGTGTGACCAATGTGATCGACCCGCTCGCTGGGTCATATTATGTCGAAAGCCTGACACACGAATTGGCCGAAGCCGCGTGGAAGCTGATCGAAGAAGTCGAGGAAATGGGCGGCATGACCAAGGCCGTGGCGTCGGGCATGCCCAAGCTCAAGATCGAGGAATCCGCCGCCACCCGTCAGGCAAACATCGACCGTGGCACTGAGGTCATTGTCGGCGTCAATAAATACCGCAAAGATAACGAAGACCCGATTGATATCCGCGATATCGACAATGATGCAGTGCGTCAGTCTCAGGTGGCGCGCATTGAAAAAACCCGCGCGACCCGCGACCAAGCCGCGTGCGATGCTGCATTGGCCGAGGTCACACGCCGCGCCCATGAGGGCGGCAACTTGCTCACGGCCGCCGTCGAGGCATCACGCCACCGCGCAACCGTAGGAGAAATCAGCATGGCCATGGAAGACGCATTTGGACGCCACCGCGCCGAGGTTAAAACGCTCGCTGGTGTTTACGGGGCCGCATATGAAGGCGACGAAGGCTTTGCCGCAATCCAGAACGCGGTCAACATATTTGCTGATGAAGAGGGGCGGCGCCCGCGCATGCTTGTGGTTAAAATGGGCCAAGACGGGCACGACCGTGGGGCCAAGGTCATCGCGACCGCTTTCGCTGACATTGGCTTTGACGTGGACGTCGGCCCGTTGTTCCAAACCCCAGCCGAGGCTGCACAGGATGCGATCGACAACGACGTGCATGTCATCGGGATTTCCTCACAAGCGGCTGGTCACAAAACGCTCGCACCGAAATTGGTCAAGGCGCTGAACGACGCAGGCGCTGGTGACATTCTTGTGATTTGTGGCGGTGTGATCCCGCAGCAAGATTATCAATTCTTGTATGATGCAGGTGTCAAAGCGATTTTTGGTCCGGGTACCAATATCCCCAAAGCGGCTGAAGACATTCTTGACCTGATCCGCGAGGCACGCAGGTAACCGCTTTACTTCTTGGCGGGGCAAAAGCACCAATGGCGCATGACTTATACCCTTGATCACATCGCTGTCGTCTGCGCCGATCTGTCCACCGGGGCGGATTGGCTGGCTGAAAAACTAGGAGTTCCGCTGTTGGACGGCGGGCAGCATGCGCGCTTTGGAACCCATAACAAATTGCTTGGGCTCGCCGAGGGGTTGTACTTAGAAGTGATCGCGCCCGATCCCGCTGCCCAGATTAATGGGCCGCGATGGTTCGCCCTTGATGACGCCCCAACGACGCCGCGCTGGGGTAATTGGATTTGCCGTGCCGATGATCCTAACGCGGACGTGGACCTCACTGGCCCCGCCACCCCGATGACGCGCGGGGATCTGCATTGGCAGATTACAGTGCCTGATGACGGTAGCCTGCCAATGGGCGGCGGTTTCCCGACATTGATCAAATGGGGCGATAGCGCCGCGCACCCGGCAAACAATCTCCCCGTTAGCGGGTGCGCCCTGACGCGGTGGGAAATCCAGCATCCGCAGGCTGACGCGCTGCGTAAAATGTGCCCAATGAATGATCCGCGTGTTGTGTTCACCAAGGCCGACGCGATCGGGTTTGTTGCCACGTTTGATACACCAAACGGCGAACGGATCATCGCGTGATCCGGCATGCTACCGGCCAAGATGCGGCTGGCATCGCAGCCATTTGGAATCATGCGATCCTGCATACGACGATCACGTTTAATCCAGTGGAAAAAACAGAATCCGAGGTCGCCAATCTGATCACACCCGAAACACCCTGCCTCGTTTTCACCGACGGCGACCGTGTGCTTGGGTTCGCGCGGTACAGCCAATTTCGAGGCGGCGACGGATACCGGTTTAGCGTCGAACATACGATTAATTTGCACAGTGATGCGCATGGCGTCGGGGCAGGGCGGGACCTGATGGATGCGCTTTGCAAGCTTGCAAAAGACGCAGGAAAACACACGATGTATGCGGGGGTTTGCGCCGAAAATCAGGGTGCGATTGATTTTCACACCAAGATGGGTTTCACCATCGTCGCAGTTCTGCCAGAGGTAGGGCACAAGTTCGGGCGTTGGCTCGATCTGGTGCTAATGCAAAAACGCCTGTGATGGGCTAGGGTGGTCAGCATGTCACTTTGGACACGCATATCGGCAGCGATTTCCGCGCTTGCCAGCGGCGAAGGCCTGTCGGCTGTGTTCGACCAATTGCGCGCGCCGCCTGACCGGACGGTTGCCTTTACAATCGCCGTGATCGCGCTTGGGGCCAAGATGGCCAAAGCGGATGGGCAAGTGACCCGCGACGAGGTGACCGCCTTTCGCGAAGTGTTCAACATTCCAGCCGAGGACGAGGCTGGGGCCGCGCGGGTGTTCAACCTTGCCCGCCAAGATATTGCAGGGTTCGAAGATTACGCAGCCCGTATCGGGGCGATGTATGCGGACGACCAAGCCCCACTTTGTGACCTGATGGAAGGTCTGTTCCACATCGCGGTCGCAGACGGGATCTATCACCCGAATGAAGACGAATTTTTGCACCGCGTTGCTGATATCTGGGGCTTTGATGATCGTCGCTTTGCGCGTATCCGCGCGCAGTTTGTGCCCGATGCGGACCGCGATGCTTATGATGTCATCGGGGTTGAACCGGACATGCCAATGGCCGAAATACGGACGGCTTGGAAGGCCCATGTCCGCAACAATCACCCCGATATGATGATCGCGCGCGGTGTCCCTGAAGAGGCGGTTAAGCTTGCTGAAAAGCGAATGGTCGCGATCAACAAAGCATGGGAAACAATCCAGATGGACCGCGCATCATGAGGATCGGCACCTATAATGTTGAATGGTTTGATCGGTTGTTTGATAACAATGGCGACCTGATCGACGATGGCAGTTGGTCGGCGCGGTGGAACGTTACTAAGGCGCAGCAGACGGCAGCTTTAGGACATGTTTTCAATGCGATGGACCTTGATGCTATTGTTGTTGTCGAGGCCCCTGATAGCAGCCGGAAACGTGATGGGGCACTGGCGCTAGAGAATTTTGCGGCACGTTTTAACCTGCGTGCGCGCAAGGCAGTGGTCGGGTTTGAGAATAACACCCAGCAAGAAATTGCGTTGCTTTACGACCCTGATGTGGTCTCCGCCGTGCACGATCCCATAGGTGAACCGACGGGTAAAAAGGGTAGCAGCAAAGCGCCGCGTTTCGACGGCGTGTTCCGCATCGACGTGAACACTGACGCGGCGCCAGAGCTGATCACCTGGAGCAAACCGCCGCTTGAAGTGGCGCTCAAGACCGCAACGGGCAGCGTAATCCGGCTTATCGGTGTGCATGCGAAATCCAAGGCCCCGCACGGCGCGCGAAATGACGCAGAAGTCGCGCGCATGTCGATCGAAAACCGTCGCAAACAATTGGCCCAATGCATCTGGCTGCGCCAGCGTGTCGACACGCATTTGACCGCAGGCGATGATCTGATTGTGCTGGGCGATTTCAACGACGGGCCAGGCTTGGACGAATACGAAAAACTGTTCGGGCGCTCTGGCGTTGAAATCGTTTTGGGCGAAGATCACGCGGTCCGCATGTTTGACCCGCACGCCCACATCGCACTTGGTCAGCGGATAGGTGCTATGCCGTCCACTTCGCGTTTCAAACGCCGTGACGGTCCGTACCTGCAAGCGCTGCTTGACTATGTCATGGTGTCACCGCGTCTGCGCGATCTTGGGCCTGATTGGCAAATTTGGCACCCGTTTGATCACCCCGACTGCTATGAAAACCTGCCCCTGCGCGAGGCACTGCTGACCGCCTCTGATCACTTTCCTGTGGTCATGGAGTTGCCAGCCTGATTTGGCAAACCGACATAGCGCCCCTATATAGGGCAGATGAAACAAATCATCACAGCGACTTTCATCGCGGCATTGGCCGTATTCCCGCTTGCGGCCCAAGAGGCAGAAGACCCATCCGTATCTGAAGGATTCAGTCTGATGGAAGAGGGCGCCAAGCTGCTACTGCGCGGCCTCATGAACGAGATGGAGCCCGCGTTAGATGACATGAGTGAGGCCATGACCCAACTGGGCGCCGAGATGGGTCCTGCGTTCACGATGCTGCTGTCCCAGATCGACGATTTGCGCAATTATGACGCGCCAGAGGTCCTGCCTAATGGCGACATTATCATGCGCCGCCGCGATGACGCGCCAACCTATGAGCCGGACCCTGAAACAGGTGAAGTCGACCTTTAAGTCGTCTTAGCGAACCTAACTTTGGACGTGGCATTGAGCGCGGTGGTCAGCGATGCAAGCCGTGCCTGCGCGACTTCGCCAAACAATGGCCGCGCCTCGGGGGCCAATATGAGCGTCAATTCGCGCTTCTTTGGTTTCCATTTCAGTTTGCCCGGTGCACGATCAGTATCGAGCCACAGCATCGCGCCCAAACGCATGGCTTTGCCCAGTACTTCGGCCTCTTTAATTTGCTCGGCACTGAGCATGTCAAACAATGGATCAAACCGCGTGCCATCGCGCTTATTCGTATAACGGTTCATCAACGCCAGCCCCAAAAACACGCGTTCAGAATGCTTCAACCCGCCCAAATTGGCGCGGGTGACGTTATCAAACACCACCTCACCACGGTAATCTGGGTGCGCGCGCCAACTGACATCGTGCAGCAACGTTGCGGCCTTAATAATACGTTTGCGCTGCCAATTGGTGCGTGGAAACAGCGGCGTCACAAAATCATACAAGAGACGGCCAAAGCCGGGCAGGCGGGCATCTTTGCGTTCAGCAAACCGGCAAGCCTCGACCAGCGGGTCACGATTGCGCAACTCGTCGGGCATCTGTTCGTACAGCATGCCCTCGCGGATACCATATGATGACACCGCGACATCTTTGGGCTTAAATTTGCGCATCAATTCCTTGAGCACGATGCTGGCTTGCGGCACCAGCGACATCCGGCTGTCCGAAATCCCGCAGCGCTGGCGCAGTTCGGTCGGGTCACTGGCGGCAATATAATCGGCGGTCTTGCTAATTTGGCGGGCTGTCATGCGGTACTCGTGCAGCACTGTTAACGGATAGCCGCGCCTGTCCATATCGATCCGCGCAATCGCACGCCAAGAGCCGCCGACAAGAAACAGACGCATCTTGGTTTCGCGGCCCATCTGTTCGTGCAGCTCTTCCATTGTGGTGCGCACATAGGCCTTCATGGCCTTTTTGCCGCCCTTAATTTCGCGCAGCTTTAGCGGGCCAAGCGCGGACGTGACACGTCTGCCAACCTCGCCATCGTCCAAATCAGCCAGCTCCATCGATGATCCGCCAATGTCGCAGACCAGACCATAAGATTTCGGCCAACCAAGCAACACACCTTGGGCAGACAAGCGGGCCTCTTCGTGGCCATCGATGATCCATATTTTGGTGCCCGTTTTCGCCAACACTTCATCACAAAATTCTTGACCATCTGACGCTTCACGCACGGCGGCCGTGGCCACAGCTGTGACCGGCGTGATGCCCATGCCCTTGGCCAATGCCGCAAAACGGTGGATCGCAGATAACGCGCGCACGCGGCCCTTTGGGTTCAGATGGCCGGTTTCCGATAACCCTGCGCCCAAGGCACACATGATTTTCTCGTTGTAGAAATATGCAGGTGACCGCGCCGCGCCGTCAAACACCACCATGCGGACAGAGTTGGACCCGACGTCGATCACGCCAACGCGGCCCAAACCCATTGCGGCGGCGTCTTCAAATAGGGGGCGGCCAAAGCCTTGCCATTCGTCGGTCATGGGCGTTTTCTCAGTCATCTGTATGTCTGTCTCTTATACACATCT
>CAJXTP010000112.1 GCA_913061335.1 uncultured Loktanella sp. | reverse complement strand
CATATGGAAGACTGCTGCGGCAGCGTCTTAAGTGCGGAAAACAGACCTTCGCTGCAGGCGCGGCATGTCCAGTTTTTCCCTCGAAGGGTAGCCCATAGAACTTGCTTTTTGCTTCGGAGAACACAAAAAGGCTTCTGACTGGACGCGCACATGTCCCACTCGTTCATTTTCAGATGCTGCTTCGCGGATGAACTGTTGTTGCTGATACATGACAATCAAACAGTCAAAACGCGTAAGTTTCTAAGTCAAAAACGTCAAACCCAGACGTCAGCCAATTTGGTATTATCGATCACAAAGCGCGCGTTTACGAGATCATTCTCTTCAGCGCGTCGTTCAGCCTTAAGACGGCTCAGGCCATTATCCTGCCAACGCTTTATCAGACGTTGACGTAGAATACTTTCTGGTGTCCTCAACGCTATCGCAATGTCCCAATAAGCTGCGAGGTCGCGCCAGACTGGCATTTCGAGCAGCAAGTAGTTCCCTTCAACTATCAGCGTATCGCTTTCTGATGCAACGATTGCTGCGCACCCAATTGAAACATCAAGCGCCCGATCAAAAGTGGGGAAGACGACGTCGTCACCGCTCGCAAGCCGCGGCACAAGCGATAACAATCCGTGGACATCAAAGGTTTCTGCGGCGCCTTTGCGGTGCAACAAATTGCGTTCAATCAAAATCCGATTGTCCAAATGAAATCCATCCATTGGAACAACCTGCGTTTTGCAACCGGCGGCGGTTAACGCTTTGGCGAGATACTCAGCGAGGGTTGATTTGCCGCTGCCCGGAGGTCCGGCAAGAGCAACGACGCGCCGCTTACCTTTGCGCGGCGCATCCATAACTTTGTCCCGAAGCGATAGTACTGTTTGGCCAAAATCGCTCATAAAGCCTGCACTGGTGCCTCTTTCGCGCCCGTCATGAAGGCGACGGCGTCTGACATTGTGTAGTCTTTTGGGTCGATAACGCAGAGCCGTTTACCTAAGCGGTGGACGTGAATGCGATCGGCGACCTCAAACACATGTGGCATGTTATGGCTGATCAGAATGATCGGGATACCGCGCGAGCGAACGTCGAGGATCAACTCTAGCACGCGCCGTGATTCTTTGACGCCAAGGGCTGCTGTTGGTTCGTCGAGAATGATGACCTTGGACCCAAAAGCAGCCGCACGTGCCACGGCCACACCTTGCCGCTGACCACCCGAAAGGGTCTCCACAGCTTGGTTTATATTTTGAATAGTCATCAGGCCCAGCTCACTAAGCTTGTCGCGCGCAAAGTCCTGCATCCCTTTCTGATCCATCATTCGAAATACCGATCCCATAATTCCCGGTTTGCGCATCTCGCGCCCGAGGAACATGTTGTCAGCGATCGACAAAGCCGGAGACAGCGCAAGGTTTTGATAAACGGTTTCGATCCCTTCACGGCGCGCATCATCGGGCGTTTTGAAGTGAACGGGCTTACCATCCACCAGTACTTCGCCGTGATCTGGGGTGACGGCGCCCGAAAGCGCTTTGATTAACGTCGACTTGCCTGCGCCGTTGTCACCAATGACCGCGCAAATCTCACCTGGGTATAGGTCGAAATCCGCGCCATCCATAGCGATGACAGTACCGTAGCGTTTCATAAGACCGCGTGCGCGGATGACAGGTTGAATATCGCTCATTTCGTGGCCCTCCGCAGCCATTGGTCAAGTGCAACAGCGATCAAAACCAGATTGCCTGCTGCGAACATTTGCCAGTAGTCATCGACACCTGCCAACGACAAGCCGGTGTTGAACACACCAACGATCATCGCGCCAAGGACTGATCCAAGGATCGACCCACGTCCGCCAAACAAAGAGGTGCCGCCGATCACTACAGCTGTGATGCTGGCAAGGTTGATATCGGTAAAGCCGATGGGTGAGATCGAGCCTACCCGTCCGGCGGCAACCCAGCCCGCAAAGGCGCAGATCAAGCCCGCTAGCGCATAAACTGAAATTAGCGTGCGGTTAATTTTGATACCAGACAACATCGCTGCATCAGGATCGTCGCCAATGGCATGCACGTGTCGCCCCCATGCGGTTTGGTTCAGCAAATACCAGACCGCGACCGCCAGAAGTATCAGCGCGATGCCGCCATAGGTTAAGACAAAACCGCCAAACCGAAGTGACTGACCGAAGAACAACAGGCTCGGGGCGATTTCACGAATATCAGCGCCTCGGATCGATTGGGACCCTGAATACCACAGCAAAAGCGCCGTAAAGACAGACAGTGTGCCCAGCGTGACGATAAACGGCGGTAGCTTCACATAAGTTACCAAAAACCCATTCAGCCAGCCCATCAGTCCGCCAAAAAACATGCTAACGACGACGGCAAAGAAAGGTGGGATGCCAAAATCAACGGCGAGGCGACCCATGATCATTGATGACAGCACCATGATCGCGCCTACTGACAGGTCAATCCCTGCGGTGAGAATAATCAAGGTCTGCGCGATGGCGACGACGCCTGTCACGGTCACTTGTTTAAGCACCAGCGATAGCACGCCTGGTGTCATGAAATTGGGGGCGATGATGCCAAAGCAGATCACACTGACCAAAAGCACCATAGCGGGAATGATTGTAGGATTACGGCGCAAAATGCCGCGCACTATATAGCCGATGGTTTTATCATCATGCGCAAACGAGACGACAGATTTATCAGCGGAGGCAAGCCCCGCCTCAAAATCGGCGCCCGTTTGCTTTGGCGTTTGTTCGTCAGTCATCGTGATTTCCTACCCCTTGGATACGAAGCACTTTTCCCTGCGCTTCGGATGTATGAAAAAGGGCGACACTAAATGCCGCCCTTTGACTTCATTGAACTACTGTTATCAGCTTAGCCCCAGCAAAGCTCGGTGCCCTTGTCGCTGTCAATAGATGCAACACCATCAACTGGCGCGTCAGTCACAAGATTAACGCCCGTGTTAAAGAATGTCAGACCGTCAGTTGCAGCTGGCTTTGTACCATCCGCCGCGTAGGCCGCGATTGCTTCGATACCTTTGGACGCCATCAACAGTGGGTACTGCTGTGAAGTTGCGCCGATCACGCCGTCCTTCACGCTTGCGATTCCCGGGCAACCACCATCAACAGAGACGACCAAAACACCCGTCTTACCAGCGTTCTGCAGGGCTTGATAAGCACCCTCAGCGGCCGGCTCGTTGATCGTATAAACAACGTTAATGTCTGGATCTTTTGCAAGCAGGTTTTCCATCGCAGTCACGCCACCTTCGACAGATGCCTGCGATGTTTCATGGCCGATGACGCGGGCATCAGTCTCAGACCCCATGACCGCCAAATTTGGCACTTCGATACCAAAACCAACAAGGAAACCTGTGTCGCGCGCAACGTCGACACTGATGTTGTCTTTGTTGATGTCCAACATGCCGATCTTAGCGTTAGCTGCCTCATCACCAAGTGTCGCCGCAGCCCACTGACCAATCAGCAGGCCCGCTTCAAAGTTGTCAGTTGCAAACGTCATGTCCTGTGCTTCTGTATCGGCAAGTGGTGTATCAAGAGCGATAACCAGAACGCCAGCAGCGCGCGCTTCGATCAATGCCGGACCAACAGAATCGTTGGATGGTGTAATCAAGATACCCTTGGCACCTGAAGCGACACAGTTTTCGATTGCGTTGATCTGTGGTGCAGCATCGCCATCTGTTACGCCTGCGAAAGCGCGGAAATCCATGCCAGCAGCAGTTGCAGCGGCCTCAGCGCCCTCTTTCATTTTAACAAAGAACGGGTTGGTATTGTTCTTAGTTATCAAGCAGGTCAAGTCACCAGCTGATGCCACGCCGACGGATGCGACAAGAGCCAATACTGACACAGTGAGTAAATTTTTCATAACGTCCTCCCAGACAAATTTGAAATACCAAGGCCTCCACCTCGGCGGTGCAACGACCGACGTTTGCCTATCGCTTGGAGTCGAGAAAGCACGATTCGCGTCAACCTGTCAATTAATTAGTTAACTTTCTTTATTAATTAATTTCTGCTATGTTTTATTTGTGATCGCGCAGATATGGTGCCCAAATGGATGATGCCCACGTCAGAACGTTAAGTATTGGTTTAAGCCAAAGAGGTGTGAGAGATCACAACGAACGCTTGTTGCTTTCGCTCATCCAGCGCCACGATGCCCTTCCGGGGAGTGACCTTGCGAAGCTTGCGGGCCTGTCTCCGCCCACCGTGTCAGGCATTCTGCGCCAATTAGAAACTGATGGACTGTTGGAACGTGGCGACCCCGTGCGCGGTAAGGTCGGTAAACCCTCAGTTCCTATGCGGTTGGCTGCAACCGGAGCCCACTCTTTTGGCGTCAAAATTGGTCGCAGGTCGGCCGATTTGATTTTGATAGATTTTCGCGGCGGCAACTGCGGCGAGCGCAAGATAACTTACGACTACCCAGTACCACACGATGTCTTGGCCTTTCTTGCGAATGGATTTGAAGCATTAACATCTGACATGTCAGATGATGAGAAATCGCGGATTTGTGGAATAGGCGTGGCCGCGCCATTTGAGCTTTGGAACTGGCATGATCTTGTTGGCGCTCCAGCCGAAACGTTTCAGTCCTGGAAGGATATAGACATTCCCGCTGAAATTAGCGCATTTAGCAACCTACCGGTCTACGTTTCAAATGATGCAACAGCAGCCTGTCAGGCAGAGCACACTTATGGACGGGGCAAAGAGTTCCGCGACTACGCCTATTTCTTTATTGGTGCGTATATCGGTGGCGGTGTGGTGCTCAATAACTCTGTCTATGCGGGCCGGCAAGGCAACGCAGGCGCACTTGGATCACTGCGCAGCATCAGCCCGATCGGCGAAAGTATGCAGCTCGTTGACATGGCCTCAATTCACCAACTTGAAGCGCGTTTGCGCGAGGTCGATCTCGACACCAGACAGCTTTGGGATGACCCCTCTAGCTGGACCCGACTTTCTCGATACGTGGAACCCTGGCTTCTGCAAACAGCACAGGAACTTGCAAAGGCCAGCCTCTCAATATGTTCGGTTATCGACTTTGAGGCGATTTTGATCGACGGTTCTTTCCCCGAAAGCCTGCGAGAGGAATTGGTGCGCCGCGTGCGGCGGTACGTGGCCACGCAGGATACGCGCGGCCTCGTCCCACCCAAGATAGAAGAAGGCAGCATAGGCGGCAGCGCACGCGCATTAGGTGCGGCCTGCGGACCAATTAGAGAGCAGTTCTTTTTGAAACCAAGCACTGGATTAGGGACAATTTAGCCGAGAATATTTCTCGGCTCGAAATCTAGAACACGTCTCAGCTGCAAATATCAGCTTTACCAAAAAGTCTGAGCTCAAGCGTGGCGCGGTCGCACAGGTTGTGGATCGAGGATATTCGGTTGCGGAACTCTCGGAGCGATCCACAAAGAAATGACAATGGCGGAATTATCAAAGCAATATAGTGTGCATCTATTACCGTCAGGTACTTGCGCGCGCACACCGTGAGGCCACGCAGATCGAGACGTGTAGATAGCCCCTAGTCCCCTATACGCCTTGCAGCTTCTGTTCTTGTTGTCGTTCAAAGTCTGCCGGCGACAGCATCCCGTTTCTAGCGTGCTTGCGTTTGGGGTTGTAGAAGAATTTGATTTAGTCGCATACGTCCTGCCTGACATCGTCTCGGGTTGTGTATGTTCGTCGCCGGATAGGCTCACGTATCAGCAGGTTGAAAAACCTCTCGGCAGTCGTTTGCCTGCAAGCGATGAGAGGGCTGCTGTTTGCGGTATCCATAAACTTTGCCGCTGTCGTTCCACGCGTCTTCGATCAGATCGGTCTGGCGCTTGTCTTCTTCTGCTCTTTTGCACAACGGATTATTTGGCCACACGTAAAACCTGCTGGGGTGAACGTGTACGCATCGACACATCTTGCGGATAGAAAATGTCGGCTGATGCTCTTGGATAAAAATCTACCTCATTTTGCATCCTTGGCGAAGTCCACGTTCGATCATTGCCCTCGGACCAATGGCAGTCAAAGATCTCGCCCGTTTTTAAGATATCCCATTCCTCAGCGACCCGTGCCAGTTCACGCTTCAAGCGCCTGTTCTCTATGGCATGGTCATCGCCGGCGGCAGCGCCTTCAGACCTCGAATACTTCTTTACCCACGCAAACAGCAAGTGTGCTGACACCCAGCCGCTGTGAAACCTCGCTGACCGGATATCCCCGCACAGCGATTTGAAATCGTCACTAAACTTTGCATTGCCCATGTTTGTCTCCTTGCCTCAAAATCAGGGAAGAAGGTGTCTACAAATCTGAAGGCTGGTCACATTGATCAAATGTGCAGTCGAAGCTGCCCTCTAGGATGATGTAGGAAAGGTCTGTTTCAGATCCAAACTGGACATTCGTAGACGGTGCAGCGAACGGTTGGTCTGAGCGCTTCTTAAGTAACGATGCGTGTTGAACCGATCACCGCAAAATGCGCAAAGCAGCCATTAACGTTAAGATATCAACCCTAAACGCAGCACGTCATAAAGCCCGTGATGACGGCGGGTTGCAACAGTTCGTCTGGCGCAGTCACTGTTGACAATAACGCGACAATCCTCGCACTATTGCCTTAAAGTTGCCCTTTTGGTTCAATATAAAGGCCGCAACTTTCAAAGATAAAAATATTCATGGGCTTTGTGGTAATGACTGACACGGTGAACTCTGAACGGCCGGATGCGGCTCTGCCATGGATACGGAACGCCCGCTTCGATACTGGGTTTATTTTCGGCCTTTTTGCCCTTTCTTGCATTACCGGCATGGTCATCTTGATGGAGCCAACCCTTTTCTATCCTATCCTTGTGATTGATTTATGGTTCTTGGGTTATCACCATGTGATATCGACATTCACCCGTATCTGCTTTGATAAGGAAAGCTTTCAAGAGCACAAATTCCTGATGGTCGGATTACTTCCGATTGTTATCGTTGTTACCTTGGGCGTGGCTTGGGTGTTCGGACTTTGGGTAATCGTTTCAATCTACTTTTATTGGCAATGGTTTCATTACACACGCCAAAGCTGGGGCATATCGCGCGCGTATCGCGGCAAGGATCGGCAAGCTTCTTATGAAGATGGGTGGTTGGATCAAGCTATTTTCTATTCAATACCTGTTTTTGGGATCGCTAGCCGATCCGCAGAGCAGCACGCAACATTCATTGGGATGGAATTGTGGAGCTTCCCTCTTCCTCAAATTGTTGCTGATCTGTCTGGCTATATTGCAATTGGCCTGTTGGCCTTTTGGGTGCTTTCACGCGCCAAAGCCGCCGTCCAAGGACAATTGGCCACTGTACACACGATGTATATGATTACCCACTTTGCGATTTTTTACCTTGCCTATATCGCGACAAATGACATCACATTGGGCTGGTTGATGATCAATATCTGGCACAATGCCCAGTACATATTGTTCGTTTGGATGTTCAACAACAAGCGCTTCAAAGGCGGTATCGATCCAGACGCGAAATTCTTGTCCTACATCTCGCAGTCCGGTCGACTGTGGCTTTACTTGCTAACATGTGTCGCCATTACGGGCGTTGTCTATTGGGGGGTTCTGCGCGCTTTAGATTGGTTCTTTTTTGCGGGTCTCTCTGCAACAATTGTGTTGTATCAGATCGTTAATTTTCATCACTATATGATCGACAGCAAAATCTGGAAATTGCGCAAGCCAAAGATGCAGAAAACCCTGCAACTTGGCGAATAAAAACTTGCCGATTGTTAATGCTACGTCTGGCCTAAAAGGCCGGTTAGCTACGGCGCTGATGCCACACCCGTCCGACAACGCTTGGTTGGATCTGCTTCGAACCTTGGCTATTCTACTGGTCTTCTTTCGCCATGGCCAACGTGTCGTTCACGCTGGGCCGGATCTGAATCGGTTAGAAACGCTGTTTATCAACGGCTGGGCGGGCGTCGATCTATTTCTCGTGCTGAGTGGCTATTTGGTCACCAAGGTGCTGGCGCGTCAATTTACGGAACATGGCCGGATCAATCTAGCGGGTTATGCCAAAAGGCGTATCCGCCGTGTTGTACCCGCTTATTTCTTCGTTCTGTTCCTCGTTGTTGTAGGCTACTTTCCTTTCTTTCAGGTCTCGACGGACAATCTTGCAACGCGCATTGGGTATCATATTCTGTTTCTTCAGGATTACTTTCCAAGCGACATCAATGTTGTGTTCTGGTCGCTCGGTGTTGAAGCAAAGTTCTACGCGCTGGTCCCACTTCTCGCCCTGCCCGTTCTCCGCCTTAAATCATGGGCTAGTATTTTTGCCGTCGGTCTGGCCGTTGCGGCAATTTCACCTTTGGTCCGAGGGGCGGTTTTCGTCACCGTCGATGCAACGGAATACTATACTTTTTGGAACCAATTACGCAGCCCTTTTTATGCGTGCCTTGAACCGCTCATGTTCGGCTTTCTCATTGCAATATTTGAATCCCGCGGGTTCCTGCGCTTGTCCGCACAAAAAGGCTGCTACCTTTTTGCGATAAGCCTTGCTGCACTCTTTCTTTTTCTTAGTCGTCAGGAATTTCTGGCAGAGATCAATCTTTGGGACGCTGCCGTTCAGCCAATCGTACTTTCACTGCTGCTTGCATCACTCCTAATCGCGGCCATCAGTATGAAAGAGGTCCACCTCCCGTTGAATGCCGCCTTTCGGTTTGGTGCAAGGATCAGCTACTCGCTTTATCTCGTTCACTTTCCGCTGATCCCTGTCAGTTCCATCATATCGGAGATATATCGGCCTTGGTGCGGCTGGATTCTGGTTGGTTTTTGTCTCACTGAGCCTAGTTCATTCACTTATAATTCTCAGCTATATCGAGTTTCCGTTCATGAGGCCTAAAAGTGGGCGCGAAATGACAATCACTTCACGAAGGTGATTGCGCTATAATGACTGCTCTTGTCGCTTTGCGTCCGTGGCGAAAGCACATTTGCGGAACGAGGGCATTTAATGCAAGCGCGTAACTTCGGCGCGCGATAAGAAGAAGCGACCTTCGAGGCCATGACGTTGGCTGACCGCTGTGGCAGCTTCTAGCGGGAATCCCCCCCGAACCTAAGGGGATGCGAAAGTAGAATTTTCTCGGCACTAATGCATG
>CAJXTP010000111.1 GCA_913061335.1 uncultured Loktanella sp. | reverse complement strand
GGCTCGGAGATGTGTATAAGAGACAGCGCATATGCCACGTGCGACGCACCGAATTCAGCCGCAGCCACTGCACGCGCCAGCCGTTTAAATCATCTAGATGGGCCTTGGGGGGGCCCATCTCGCTCTTTTTAGATTGAAGCGCTTTGGCGCTATCCAAACACGCGCGCAAAAATCGTATCAACATGCTTGGTGTGGTAGCCAAGATCGAATTTCTCTTCGATCTCTTCTGCCGACAATGCCTTGCGAACGTCTTCATCTGCCAACAGCTCTGTTTTGAAATCAGCGTTATTGTCCCAGACCTTAAGCGCATTGCGCTGCACGAACCTATAGCTGTCCTCGCGGCTGACGCCTGCTTGGGTTAACGCCAGCAGCACACGCTGCGACATGATCAAACCACGGAACTGATGCATGTTTTTCATCATGTTTTCGGGATAGATGATCATCTTTTCAACAACGCCCGCCAAACGGTTCAGCGCGAAATCAAGCGTGATCGTCGTATCAGGGCCAATCGTGCGCTCAACTGACGAATGTGATATGTCACGCTCGTGCCAAAGGGCGACGTTTTCCATCGCAGGGATCACAGACATACGCACCAAACGGGCCAAGCCAGTTAGGTTTTCCGTCAGGATCGGGTTCTTTTTATGCGGCATCGCGGACGATCCCTTTTGTCCAACGGCGAAATATTCGGCACCCTCTAACACTTCAGTCCGCTGCATATGGCGAATTTCAGTCGCGACGTTCTCAATGCTGGATGCAATGACGCCCAGCGTGGCAAAGAACATCGCATGGCGATCGCGTGGAATGACTTGGGTGCTGATCGGCTCCGGTGTCAGGCCAAGCTGTTCACAGACATATTCTTCAACACGCGGATCAACGTTTGCAAATGTACCAACAGCGCCGGAAATAGCACCCGTCGCAATTTCAGCACGCGCATTGATCAAGCGGGCGCGGTTGCGGTCCATTTCGGCGTAAAAACGCGCAAACGTCAGACCCATTGTTGTTGGTTCGGCATGGATCCCGTGGCTACGGCCAATGCGCGGCGTATCTTTATGTTCCATCGCGCGGGTCTTAAGCGCGGCCAGCAAACGGTCCATATCGATCATCAAAAGATCGGCAGCGCGGACAAACTGCAGGTTGGTGCAGGTATCGAGCACGTCCGAAGACGTCATGCCTTGGTGAACAAAGCGGGCCTCGTCTGCGCCAACATGTTCGGCCAGATGCGTCAGGAATGCGATAACGTCATGTTTGGTGACGGCTTCGATCTCGTCAATGCGGGCGACGTCAAACGTGACATCCTTGGCTTTCCAAACCGCATCGGCATTCTCGCGCGGGATCACACCCAAATTGGCCATCGCTTCACAGGCGTGGGCCTCAATCTCGTACCAGATTTTGAACTTTGTTTCTGGGGACCAAATGGCGACCATATCGGGACGAGAATAACGCGGGATCATGAGCAGGACCTTATTTTGGGGTTGGGCAGCGGATATGCCTTGCGTCATAAGGGGGCAGGCGGCAGGTCTCAAGCCTACGGTGTAAAAGAGGATCAAAATGCACAGCAAAACGGTGCTTTTAGCGGACTTTTTGGGTGACTGGCGGTTAACGCGCCAGATTACCGATGCTTTGCATGGCCAAGACGGTCAATTGGACGGGCTTGCGCGGTTTGCAAGCGACGGCGACGGCCTGCATTACACAGAAAACGGTCAACTGACGCTGACCACTGGGGCGGTGCTACAGGCGGATCGGACATACCTGTGGAACACAGATGCGAATGGTATAGCGGTGCGTTTTGCCGATGGCACAGCGTTTCACCGATTTGATCCAATCGGGCACACAACTGGGACAACCCATCTTTGCGGGGCCGACACTTATAACGTGGCCTATGATTTTGAACACTGGCCAAATTGGTCTGCAACATGGAATGTGACCGGCCCGCGTAAGAATTACAGGTCAATTAGTCGCTACAATCGCGCTTGATAGCGCAACCGGACTTGCGTTGATGGGCCCTGTGGGGCAACAAGTATGAAATACAACCCATAAGGAGCGCGGCAAATGGCCATCGCAATGAACGACAAAGTCCTGATTGAGGCATTCGGCAGCACCGAAGGGCGTTTGCGTCTGGCAAAACAGGCCGTTTTGGTTCTGGTTGGCATCGCAGCGCTGGCGATTTTCGCAAAGATTAAGGTGCCGATGTACCCTGTTCCGATCACGATGGGCACATTCGCTGTTCTGACGATTGGTGCAGCTTACGGCCCACGTTTGGGTCTGGCGACGATCATCGGCTATATGCTGGTTGGTGCGCTTGGGTTTGATGTGTTCGCAGGTTCATCTGCTGAAAAGTTTGGCCTGACCTATATGATGGGCGGCACAGGCGGCTATCTGGTTGGTTATGTTCTGGCCACATTGGCGTTGGGCATGGCAGCACGCGCTGGTTGGGATCGTTCCGTTGGTAAGATGGCACTGGCCATGTTGATCGGTAACGCGCTGATTTATATCCCGGGCCTGATCTGGCTTGGTCAGCTTTACGGCTGGGACCAACCGATTTTGGCTTGGGGCCTGACACCGTTCCTGATCGGTGATGCGCTCAAGTTGGCACTTGCTGCTGTGCTGGTTCCTGGCTTGTGGAAGCTGATTGGCAACGCACGCGGCTAACCCGCGACTGATAGATTTCGAAATGGGCGCGCAGGCTTGGCTTGCGCGCCCATTTTCATTTTAGACAAGTCTTGAAATAACTTTTGAACTTTGCTCAAGCGTGCGGTGCACGGGGCATTTGTCTGCAATCGCAAGCAGGCGGGCGCGCTCATCGTCAGTCAGATCACCGCTCAGATGGATGTCACGCGTGAAGACATCAACCTTGGTCGTGGCACTGGTATCTGCATCCTGGAAATGACTTTTGCCGTGGGTAATATCGACACTGACATGTGTCAGGGCCATTTTCTTGCGCCGCGCATACATCCGAATTGTCATCGATGTGCAGGCCCCAAGTGCGGCGGACAGGAACCCATAAGGCGACATGCCTTTGTTCGTGCCGCCAAATGACGCAGGTTCATCCGCCAATGCCGAATGGTTGTCGCCGGATTGAATATCTTGCAAAAATCCATCTGGATCAGCCTCTGACACGCGCAAAATACCCTCTGGGACTTGGCTATCTGGGGCCGTCTCGACAACCGGCAGATACTTGCGCGCCCACGCCGCAATCACGTCTGCCGCATATTCCGCATCATCAGGATCACTAATCAGGTGATCTGCGCTATCAAGGCTGACAAAGCTCTTTGGATGCTTGGCCGCCAGAAATATCTGACTGGCGTTCTCAATGCCAACGGTCTGATCAATCGGACTATGCAGCACCAATAACGCGGCGCGCAGCTTGGCCAAGCAACCGTTTAACTCTGTCGCCTCGACATCTTGGACAAAATCGTGGCTGATCGTAAATGGGCGGCCAGCGAGTGAAACCGTGGCCTTGCCGTTCTTTTCAATCTCAGCAAGCGATGCGCCGAAATTGTGTATCACATGCGCAGGATCAGCAGGCGCGCCAATTGTGACAACAGCCTTGATGTCGGGCAGATTTGATGCGGCCTTCAAAACGGCAGCACCACCAAGCGAATGTCCAATCAGCAACGTTGGCGCCATGCCGCGCGCCGTCAAACCGTCAACGGCGGCATAAAGATCACCAACATTAGACGTGAAGTTCGTGTTCTCAAACTCCCCATCGGAATGACCCAAGCCTGTGAAATCAAACCGCAAAACCGCATAACCCATCGTGGTCAAACGCGCCGCAATCCTGCGGGCAGCAGTGATATCCTTAGAGCAGGTAAAGCAATGTGCAAACACCGCCGTGGCCAAATGTGCGCCGCTCGGCATATCCAAACGGGCAGCAAGGTCATGTCCGCCGTGGCCGGGAAAAGTAAATCGTTCAGTGCGCATCGTTGCGTCCCCTACATGTAAAAGCTATGCGAACCTGCGATGAATTCTCAGCAATATGCAACCAAAGCCACTGCTGATCACGACCTAGTGTCCCATCAGCGCCGGATCATGCGGGTATTTTGTAATGTTTTCGAACCCAGTTTCCGTAATCAAAACTTGGTCCTCCAGCTTAATCGAAAAATCGCCGCCCTCGGGGCTAATCAGCGCCTCAACACACAACGTCATGCCCGGTTGCAGCTCATAATCAAACGCACCGTCGACCATTTGATCAGGATAGGCCACAAGCGGCCATTCATCGCATAGGCCCACACCGTGCATCATGCAGCCGTATTTCAGGCTTTGAAACTTGTCGGGCAACTGATGGCAATTTCGGCTCAAATCTTGGATATTCACCCCCGGTTTCAGCATCTGCATATTTTGCTCAATATGGTCCACACCGACCTTCATCGCTTCAATCATGTCCGCTCGCGGCTTTTGATCGCCGATCCACCATGTCCGGCTGATATCAATGCAAATGCCATATGCGCCCACCATATCGGTATCAAAGGCGACGATTTCGTTGTTTTGCACAATGCGCGGGCCACATTCTTGAAACCAAGGATTGGTGCGTGGCCCTGACGTTAGCAGGCGCGTTTCAATCCATTCGCCGCCGCGCCTGATGTTTTCAGCATGAAGAACCGCCCAGATGTCATTTTCTGACATGTCACCTTTGGGCACGCCCGATCGGGCTGCAGTTTCCATTTCGGCGCAAGCGATTTCGCAGGCAACCGACGCGCAGCGCATCGCAAGAATTTCATCCGGTCCTTTGATCGAACGGGCCTTTTCAGTCAACTCTTCACCGGGGATGACGTCAAACCCTTGGGCTTCCAACGCACGCAGGCCGTGGATCATAATCTTGTCAACGCCAAGCCGCATGTTTGCGCCGCCATGTTCAGCAATGACGTCGCGAACTTGATTGGAAAACGCATCTGCTGCGACATCAATCTTGTCACCGCGATCAAAATAAAACAGATCAGCGCCAGAGCGTTGTTCATTAACCAAGTGATTGAATTTACTCAAGAAAATCGCATTCTTATAGTCCCAAATAGCCATATACCCATCGGCACAGACAAGGCAGGCGCGGAACGCGTTATGGGTATTCCACAGCTGCATATTCGTGCTGTCGGTGGCGTAACGGATGTTAAGCGGGTCAAACATCAATATGCCGCCGTATCCCCGCGCATTCACGGCATCGGTTAGGCGTTTGTGGCGAAAAGCGCGCATCGCGGGCAGGTTGGGCAGCACAAGGCCCGCCTTTTCCCATTCCCCGAACGCCAGCTGCGTTGGCCCTATTTCGACGCGGTCGTCATTATTTGGTGACCCATCGGCCAGCGTGGCACCACGTGTCGGGTCGATCTTGCGAATATCGCGATGATGCTGGTTCATAGGTCGCCTCTGGGGTGTTTTCCCCACAAGCATGCCGGACGTAACCCGCATTTGTCCGGTCAGATATCGACGTTTTGCCTAGGCGAAATGACGCTTGAGGGCATTTCTGGCCACCGCGCATGAAAAAGGGCGCTCCAATTGGAACGCCCTTCGCCGTAAAATTTCGCCGATTAGCAGCTATAGTACAACTTATACTCAACTGGGTGCGGGGTCTGCTCGTACTCATTCACTTCTGCCCAACGCAGGGCCATATAGCCTTCAAGTTGGTCTTTGGTGAACACGTCGCCTTGCAGCAAGAACTCGTGATCAGCCTCAAGCGCGTCCAGTGCTTCGCGCAAAGACCCACAAACAGTTGGGATCGCGGCCAGCTCTTCTGGTGGCAGGTCATACAGATCTTTGTCAGATGCAGCACCCGGATCAATCTTGTTCTTGATGCCGTCAAGGCCAGCCATCAACAATGCCGCAAAGCAAAGATATGGGTTGGCTGCTGGATCAGGGAAACGGGCTTCAACACGCTTTGCCTTAGGGTTTTCAGCCCAAGGAATACGCACAGCACCCGAACGGTTGGATGCAGAATACGCACGCAGAACAGGCGCTTCAAAGCCAGGGATCAAACGCTTGTATGAATTTGTCGTTGGGTTTGTGATCGCGTTCAGGGCAGGGGCGTGCTTCAAGATACCACCGATGAAGTACAATGCTTCTTGTGACAGATCAGCGTATTTGTCGCCCGCAAAGATCGGTTTGCCGTCTTTCCAGATCGACATGTTCACGTGCATGCCAGTGCCGTTATCGCCTGCGATTGGCTTTGGCATGAATGTCGCGGACTTGCCGTAAGCCTGTGCGACGTTGTGGATCACATATTTGTATTTCTGAATTTCATCAGCTTGATGCGTGAGCGTGCCAAAAATCAGGCCTAGCTCGTGCTGGCAAGACGCCACTTCGTGGTGGTGCTTGTCAACTTTCATGCCCATGCGCTTCATGGTGGACAGCATTTCGCCGCGCATATCATGTGCATCATCGGTCGGGTTCACAGGGAAATAGCCGCCCTTAAGGCCGGGACGGTGGCCAGTGTTGCCCATCTCGTACTCGGTGTCTGTGTTCCAAGACCCGTCAATTGCGTCAACCTGGTAAGACACTTTGTTGATGCTGACCGAATAACGTACATCGTCAAAGACGAAGAATTCAGCTTCTGGGCCGAAAAATGCAGTGTCACCGATGCCGGTAGACGTCAGATATGCTTCAGCTTTTTCGGCTGTGCCGCGTGGGTCGCGTGGATACGCTTCGCCAGTGTCCGGCTCAACGACGTTGCAGTGAATGCAGACGGTCTTTTCAGCATAGAACGGATCAACATAAGCCGACTTTGTGTCTGGGATCAGCTTCATGTCGGACTTGTCGATGGATTTCCAGCCCTCGATGGACGAGCCATCAAACATGAAACCTTCATCAAGAAAGTCTTCATCAACAAGATCGTTAATGATGGTCACGTGCTGCAACCGGCCTTTTGGGTCAGTGAAACGGATATCGAGGTATTCAGCACCCTCGTCCTGCATCAGTTTAATTACGTCTTTCGCGCTCATAGCGTTTCCCTTTGTGGTAGAGATAGAAAATTAGTGGGTTAATTACAGTGCGTCGTCGCCGGATTCACCGGTACGAATGCGGATGGCTTGCTCAACGGTCGACACGAATATTTTGCCGTCGCCGATCTTGTCAGTTTTGGCAGCTGCAACAATGGCTTCAATCGCAGCATCCAACTGGTCGTCAGCCAGAACGACTTCGATTTTCACCTTTGGCAGGAAATCGACGACATATTCTGCACCGCGGTACAATTCTGTGTGGCCTTTTTGACGGCCAAAGCCTTTAACTTCGACGACTGAAAGCCCTTGGACGCCGACGTCCTGCAAGGCTTCTTTCACTTCGTCGAGTTTGAATGGCTTGATGATTGCTTCGATTTTTTTCATGGCTGCGACTCCTCTACGTGTATTGCTTTACACAGACGTCAGACCACGGCGCACCTGTATGGACAATTCTTGGGGTTCACATGATCCGTCGGGATCGCTGAAAAAGGGGTGCATGCATTATTTTTAACCCGTTAGATTAAAAAATAAGCAAAATGAAAACTGCGGCCTGACATCATGCAATATGGGGATATACAGCCCCAAAACGAGAAAAGCCGCCCTGTGCGAACAAGGGCGGCCTTCAAAATTGCTGTGATCGTCTTTAGGCGGCCGCGGAAACAACCTCTACGCCGTCTGCATAAAGAATGTGCTCACGGTCAAACACCAGATCAAATACCTTTAAATCGCGCGCTGGCTGCTGGGATAAGAATTCGCCGTCCACAAGGCGGTGCGCTTCTACCGTTGCGGCAGCGGCGCCAAACAGGGCCTCTGCGCGCCAGTCGCGAATGTGAATGCGTGCGCCGGGTGCAACAATCATGTCGCGGTCGGGGCGGGTGTGGCCCAGCGATCCTGCTTTGATGCGGATTGGGCGAATCGTCACGTCGCGTGAGTGAATAGCCTTAATAACGGACATACCGCTATCACGTGTAATAACACGGTCGCCGACGGACAGATGTTCAACTGGCATTTCGCCGTCCAGTGTCATGACCGTTGTCCCAGCGCATAGGCCAGATTCGATTGTTTTCTTCGCAACAGCCTTGGCTGTGCGCGTGATAGTTCCCGTGTGCATGGCGTGTTTCCCGCTCTTGCTGATTTCTGCCTCAAGTCTTGTACGAACAATAAGGCAAGAAAGTGTTATCGTCTTGCCTTTTTTGAGTTCATTTTTCCTCTCGCTTCTTAGTGTTGCCTTTGCTAGACACCCCGCAAAGATCGGCCCAAGTGATTTGGTCGGTTGAAATGTGCGGGTGTGGCGGAATTGGTAGACGCACCAGATTTAGGTTCTGGCGCCTATGGCGTGGGGGTTCGAGTCCCTTCACCCGCACCACATTTTTTTGAGAAGAAGGAAGTTCCATGCAGGTTAAAGAGACCCTGAACGAAGGCCTGAAACGCGGTTACGCGATCACGGTCACTGCGGCCGAAATGGACGTAAAAGTCGAAGAAAAGCTGAAAGAAGCGCAAGCTGACGTCGAAATGAAGGGCTTTCGCAAAGGCAAAGTTCCGATGGCAATGATGCGCAAGCAGTTCGGCCAGCGCGTTATGGGCGAAGCGATGCAAGAAGCCATCGACGGCGCGATGAACGAGCACATGGAAACATCCGGTGACCGTCCAGCGGCGCAGCCAGAAATCAAGATGACGAATCCTGAGTGGAAAGAGGGCGACGACGTTGAAGGCGACGTGTCTTACGAGCGTCTTCCAGATGTGCCAGAAGTTGATTTCAAGAAAATTAAACTTGATAGCCTGAAAGTCGAAGCCGACGAAGCATCTGTTCAAGAAGCACTCGATAACCTCGCAGCATCCCCACAAGCGGTCACATTCGAGAAAAAGAACGGCATGGCCAAAGACGGCATGCAAGTTGTGATCGACTTTGTCGGTAAAGTAGACGGCGAAGCATTCGACGGCGGCACTGCTGAAGATTACCCGCTGGTGCTTGGTTCCAACTCTTTCATCCCCGGCTTTGAAGAAGGCCTGCTGAAAGTTGTTGCTGGTGAAGAGCGTGACGTGACCGTGTCCTTCCCTGATGATTATCAGGCAGAGCATCTTGCCGGCAAAGAAGCCGTGTTCGCTTGTACTGTTAAAGAACTGTCTCTTATACACATCTCCGAGCCCACGAGACCTC
>CAJXTP010000110.1 GCA_913061335.1 uncultured Loktanella sp. | reverse complement strand
ATCTACACCTCTCTATTCGTCGGCAGCGTCAGATGTGTATAAGAGACAGGACGACGACTGTGCTGGGCGATCGTGCTTTGACTGTCACCGATATTATCGTCGACGGCTGGTATGACTATCACGCCAAATACGCCGAGGGCGGATCGCGCCATGTGATCCCCGCCGATATTCCGACGGATATTTTTGACGCTTGCATGGACTACGCTTTGCGTGCTCATCGCGTTTTGGGTTGCCGAGGTTTGACCCGTACTGATTTTCGTTGGGACGAAACTCGCGGTTTGAATGGACTAATTTTGCTCGAGACAAACACCCAACCTGGTATGACCCCAACGTCATTGGCCCCAGAACAAGCCGCCAAGATGGGAATTTCGTTCCCTGATATGTGCCGCTGGATGGTGGAGGATGCATCATGCGACCGTTAAGCGCGCCGCGCCGTCCGCGCGCATTGCCCCGCGATCCCGCCCCGTCCAAATGGAAGTACCGCTATCAGCGCATGATGCTGACCCCCGGTTTTCGCACACTGATCCGTGTCGGCGCGCCACTTGCTTTGGTCACGCTTATTTCGGTTAGCTGGATTAGCCATGACGCGAACCGTGAAATGGCGGTTGCCAAGCTACAAGAGATGAAAAGGGGCGTGCAGCAGCGCCCTGAATTTATGGTCGCAGCACTAGATGTAACCGGTGCCGATGACGCATTGACGACAACTGTTTTAACGCAACTGGCTGTCGTATTCCCGATTTCGTCGTTTGATCTTGATCTCGAAAATGTACGTTCGACGGTAGAGGCATTGGATGGCGTACGCTCTGCGCGTGTGCGTGTTGGTGATGCCGGTGTTTTGAACGTGGATATAACGCCGCGCACGCCTGTCGCACTTTGGCGCGACGGTCTTGAGCTGCGTTTATTGGACCAAGAGGGCACGTTTGCCGGATTTGTGGCGACCCGTGCGCAGCGGCTTGATCTTCCGTTAATCGCAGGTGACGGCGCGCAAGCTCATATAGCGGAGGCGCTCGCGCTGTTCCGCGATGCCAAGCCGATTGCGGACCGTGTACGCGGTCTTGTTCGCATGGGCGAACGCCGTTGGGATCTAGTTTTGGACCGTGATCAGCGCATCCTGTTACCCGGCGAAAACCCTGTGGCCGCGCTTGATCGCGTCATTGTTTTGCATCAGGCCCGCGACATGTTGGACCGCGATGTCGCCGTTGTGGACATGCGCAACGGCAACCGACCGACCATAAGAATGAATAAAGAAGCCGCCGACGCATTTCGTCGCGTGAGCCAAACAGAGGCAGACAACTAATGGGCGATTTATACGACAGCCAGCGTGCAATGCGCAGAATGCGAAAAGCGGCTATGCAGCGCGGTGTGATTGCCATTTTGGATATTGGGACAAGCAAAATTGCCTGTCTGGTGCTGCGGTTTGATGGCCCCGAGACGTTCCGCGGTGCCGATGGCATTGGGTCGCTCGCTGGGCAGTCTTCGTTTCGTGTGATTGGCGCGGCCACAACCCGTTCGCGGGGCGTGAAGTTCGGTGAAGTTGACGCGATGCAGGAAACTGAGCGCGCAATTCGTACAGCCGTGCAAGCCGCCCAGAAAATGGCGAACGTCCGTGTTGACCACGTGATTGCCTGTATTGCTGGTGGACGCCCCAAGTCGTATGGCCTTGATGGTGCGGTTGATATTGAAAACGGTCTGGTCACAGACGGCGATATTGGCCGCGTGATGGCTGCATGTGACGTGCCTGATTACGGTGAAGAGCGTGACGTGTTGCATGCACAGCCGGTTAACTTTGCTTTGGATAACCGATCTGGCATGGCAGATCCGCGTGGCCAGATCGGCAATCAGCTGACCTGTGACATGCATATGCTGACCGTGGATAGCATCGCGCTGCAGAACATTTTCTTTTGCATCAAGCGCTGTGATTTGGAATTGGCGGGCATCGCGTCCAGTGCCTATGCGTCCGGTATTTCGTCGTTGGTTGAAGATGAACAAGAGCTGGGGGCTGCCTGTATCGATCTTGGTGGTGGGTCCACGAGCATTTCGGTGTTTATGAAAAAGCACATGATTTTCGCCGATACCGTCCGTATGGGCGGCGACCATGTGACTGGCGATATTTCGATGGGTTTGTCGGTGCCGATGGCAACAGCAGAGCGGATCAAGACATTCTATGGCGGCGTTATGGCCACTGGCATGGATGACCGCGAGATGATCGAAATTGGTGGTGACACTGGCGACTATGAGCATGACCGCCGCACTGTATCGCGGGCTGAGTTGATCGGCATCATGCGGCCCCGTGTTGAGGAAATTCTGGAAGAGGTTCGCGCCCGCTTGGACGCCGCTGGGTTCGAGCATTTGCCATCCCAGCAGATCGTTCTGACGGGTGGTGCAAGCCAAATTCCAGGCCTTGATGGGCTGGCGTCCAAAATTCTTGGGCAGCAGGTGCGCCTTGGGCGTCCGTTACGTGTGCAAGGTCTGCCGCAGGCTGCGATTGGTCCGGCGTTTTCGGGCGCTGTCGGCCTGACGTTGTTCGCGGCACACCCACAAGACGAATGGTGGGATTTTGAAATCCCAGCCGACAAATACCCAGCGCGGTCGCTTAAGCGGGCTGTAAAATGGTTTAAGGACAACTGGTAATGCGCAAGATGTTGCCGATGAGCCCAAATCCGGCGTAAAAGCCACGAAATATCCCCATATTTGGTGTTGATTTTGCGGTTTTTACGTGACCCGCAAGGGAGATGGGTCTATTGTTGATCTAATTTCGAGAAAAAGCCCCGGTGGGACGGGCCCAAAAAAACAGGCGGACAGAGCAATGACATTGAACCTCTCCATTCCCGGTCAGGAAGAATTGAAACCACGTATCACCGTATTTGGTGTAGGTGGCGCAGGCGGCAACGCCGTCAATAATATGATCGAAAAAGAGTTGGACGGGGTCGAGTTCGTCGTTGCCAACACTGACGCGCAAGCGTTGCAGCACGCCAAGGCCGGTGCCCGCATCCAAATGGGTGTGAAGGTTACCGAAGGTCTGGGTGCTGGTGCACGTGCAACTGTTGGTGCCGCTGCTGCTGAAGAAAGCATTGAACAAATTGTTGACCACCTTGCTGGCGCACACATGTGTTTCATCACTGCTGGTATGGGCGGGGGCACTGGTACTGGTGCTGCGCCGATTATTGCACAGGCTGCACGTGAACTTGGCGTTCTGACTGTTGGTGTTGTAACCAAGCCGTTCCAGTTTGAGGGCGGCAAGCGCATGAAGCAAGCCGATGAAGGCATCGAGGCCCTGCAAAAGGTCGTTGATACGCTGATCATCATTCCAAACCAGAACTTGTTCCGTCTGGCCAATGAAAACACCACATTCACCGAAGCATTCCAGTTGGCTGACGATGTGTTGTATCAAGGTGTTAAGGGCGTGACTGATTTGATGGTCCGTCCTGGCCTGATCAACCTCGACTTTGCTGATGTTCGCGCCGTAATGGACGAAATGGGCAAGGCGATGATGGGCACAGGCGAAGCCGAGGGCGAAAACCGCGCTGTTCAAGCTGCGGAAAAAGCCATCGCAAACCCACTGCTCGACGAAATTTCGCTTGAAGGCGCGCGCGGCGTGTTGATCAACATCACAGGTGGCTACGACCTGACGTTGTTCGAACTCGACGAAGCTGCCAACAAGATCCGCGAAAAGGTTGACCCAGAAGCCAACATCATCGTTGGATCCACGCTTGATACTGGCATGGACGGAAAAATGCGTGTGTCTGTTGTTGCCACTGGTATCGATGCTGCAATCCGTCCTGAAGATATGCCACTGCCGCGTCGCTCAATGGCCGCTCCGCTCAAGCCGCAGTTTCAGGCCGAGGTCGAAGTCGCACCTGTTGCTGCTCCGATCCCTGCGCCTGTTGCTCCGGTTGCTGCGCAGACATTGTTTGAAGGTCTCGATGACGCCCGTCATGTTGAGCCGATCGAAGACGACTTTGCGGATATCCACGCAGCATTGGCTGAAGTTGATGAGCTGCCAGCGCCTGCGTACACGCCACGCGCTGAACCCATTCTGGAAGCACCTGAAGCGTTTGTTGCACCACGTGCACCTGCTGCTGGCGTCCCATCGCCAGAAGCGATGGCTCGCTTGCAAGCTGCTGTGTCAAAGGCTCCTGGTCACCGCGCGCCTGCTGCAGCACCTGCTGTTGCTGAGGGTGAACGCCCGCGATTTGGCATCAACAGCTTGATCAACCGGATGACAGGGTCTGCAGCTGACGCGCAACCACAGCGCGAACAGCCACAGGTGACACCGATTTATGACGAGCCAGCTGCTGAGGCTGATCCAGAGCAAGAGCGCATCGAAATTCCCGCTTTCCTGCGTCGTCAGGCGAACTAAGCTAAGACCGATAGTCAATCATAAGATCAATGCCGTCCAATGTGGGCGGCTTTTTTCGTTTAGTAACAACGGATTACCAAAGTGTTTCGCGGATGTTTCAGATCGTTGCAAAGTGTGAGTTGAGCGTTGCGCGCGCCGCACTTAGTAAGGCCCAACAAAAGATGAATCACCCGTTAAGGTTACCCTCTTGCAAACCACGCTGAAATCAAACGTCACATTCACGGGGGTCGGTCTTCATACCGGTGCGCCAGTGACGCTTGTGCTGCGGCCTGCGCCTGCGAATAAGGGTATTGTTTTTCGCCGTGTGGACGTTGTTGGGGACAACACGTTGGCCGCCGTTTGGGACAACGTTGTCGTCTCGCCGCTGAATACGCGTCTGACCAATTCTGCTGGTATGACTGTGTCGACGATTGAACACTTGATGGCTGCATTGGCCGGAACGGGTGTCCATAATGTGATTGTTGATATCGATGGTCCTGAAGTCCCGATCATGGATGGCAGTGCAGCCGCTTTTGTGCGCGGGATCGTCGGTGCCGGTCTGACCCGTCACGCGGCCCCGCTGTATGCGATTGAAATTCTGTCTGACGTGATTGTCGAAGATGGGCCTGCGATGGCGATGCTGTCACCCGCGACGAGTTTACAGATAGATTTTGATATTGATTTCGTTGATGCCGCAATTGGGCGTCAGGCCAAGACATTGAATATGGCGAATGGTGCATTTGTGCGCGAGCTGTGTGACAGCCGCACATTCTGTCGGTCATCTGACGTTGACGCGATGCGGGCTAATGGTTTGGCTTTGGGCGGCACATTGGAAAACGCGGTCGTCGTTGATGGTGATCAGATCCTAAGCCCTGGTGGTTTGCGCCACACAGATGAAGCTGTGCGCCATAAGATGTTGGATGCATTGGGTGATTTGTATACGGCGGGTGCGCCGATCATCGGTCGTTATACCGGCGTACGTGCTGGCCACGCGATGACAAACGGTTTGTTACAGGCGCTTTTTGCACAACCACATGCATGGCGCATGACGCGCTGTGACGCGAAAATCGCCGCCCGTTTGCCCGGCGTGGGCGTCAGTAAGGCCGATCTTTTCGCCGTTGCGTGATCGGAGTTTCGCGCAAGTGCGCAAAAGGCATTTTGCACCTGATTTTTCTATGCTAGACCAATGCGCAAGACGCCTGCGGGACAGACCCCAGAGCGACGTTTGAAGTGCAGGGGCGGTTGATGTCAAAAGCCAAGTTTCAGATCGGACGTGCTGGAAGCACATTGGGTGGCATGGCTGCCATTGTTTTGCTGGTGTCGTGCGGGTCGTTTGACCCCTCGCGTACAGGTGCGTTGGAAGAATATACCGCGGCCGAAATATTTGAGCGCGGAGAATACGAGCTTGAGCGCGGTCAACCTGATGACGCTGCAATCTATTTCGGTGAGATTGAGCGGCTGTATCCTTATTCGGACTTTGCCAAACGTGCGCTGATTATGCAGGCATTTGCCTATCATAAGGACGGCGATTACCCAAATAGCCGCGCATCTGCCCAACGGTTCGTAGATTTCTATCCGGCGTCCGAGGATGCTGCTTATGCGCAGTATTTGTTGGCATTATCCTATTACGATCAGGTTGACGAAATTGGCCGCGATCAGGGGCTAACGTTTCAAGCGTTGCAGGCTTTGCGCACTGTGATCGAGACTTATCCCGATACGCAATATGCGCGGTCTTCGATCCTGAAATTTGATTTAGCCTTTGACCACCTTGCGGGCAAGGAAATGGAAATTGGGCGTTATTACTTGAAACGTAACCACTATGCGGCGGCTGCGAACAGGTTCCGTATTGTGGTTGAAGATTTCCAGACGACATCACATACGGCAGAGGCGCTGCACCGTTTGGTCGAAAGCTATTTGTCGCTTGGACTGACGGATGAAGCCCAGACGGCGGGCGCCATTTTGGGCCATAATTATCAATCAACCGAATGGTATCAAGATAGCTTTGCATTGCTCACAGGGCAGGGGCTTTCGATGTCGACAGCTGGCGACAGTTGGCTGTCGTCGGTTTATCGCCAAGTTATTCGTGGTGAATGGCTTTGATAGGGGGATGGGTTAAAACCCATCCTACGCAGACATGCTCCGTCATATAGATATTCGCGATATGTTGATTATTGACCGGTTGGAACTGTCGTTCCAGCCCGGGTTGAATGTGCTGACGGGTGAAACCGGTGCGGGTAAATCCATTTTGCTTGATAGCCTTGGTTTTGTGCTTGGCTGGCGGGGCCGTGCCGAACTGGTTCGCGCTGGCGCTGAACAGGGTGAGGTTACGGCCGCGTTTGATTTGCCTGCCAAGCATGCGGGCCGCGCAGTGTTGGCTGAGGCGGGTATCGAGGTTGAGGACGGTGAGGTCATTCTGCGCCGCATCAACACCCGCGATGGCCGTAAAACCGCATGGATCAATGACCGCCGCGTGAGCGGTGATGTGTTGCGGAAACTGTCCGAGACACTCGTCGAATTGCACGGTCAGCACGATGATCGCGGGTTGCTGAACCCGCGTGGCCATCGTGACATGTTGGATGAATTTGCCACACTTGCCCCCGATATTGTCAAATCTCGCGTTGCATGGCGTGCGTTGTCGGCTGCCCGCAAGGCGCTAACTGCGGCCGAGGCCCGCATCGCTGAAGCCCGCGCCGAAGAAGATTACCTGCGCCACGCTGTTGAAGAGCTTGATCAGTTGATGCCAGAGCCGGGTGAAGAGGCCACTTTGGATACCCGCCGCCGCATGATGCAGGCCGCCGAGAAAATTCGCGCAGATATTATCAAAGCATCCGAGGCAATTGGCATGCACGGCGCTGATGGCATGGTGTCGGATGCAACCCGCTGGTTGGGCGGCGTGACGGACAAGGCCGAAGGGGCGTTGGACGAGCCGCTTGCCGCCCTTGAACGCGCTGCACTTGCGCTGGATGAGGCCGGACAGGGCGTTGCCCGCTGCTTGGATCATTTGTCGTTTAACCCGTCCGAGCTGGAAGATGTCGAAGAGCGCCTGTTTGCTATCCGTGGGTTGGCCCGAAAGCACAATGTCACTGCTGACGAATTGGGGACATTCGCCGACGACTTGCGTGGGCGCTTGGCTATTTTGGACGGAAGCGTCAATGATTTGATGACCTTAGAGGGTGATCTTCAGACCGCCAAAGCGGCATATGATGCTGGTGCCGACCGATTGCGTGCTAAACGTGTGAAGGCTGCAAAGGCGCTAGATAAGGCGATGGCAGCCGAGCTTGCACCGTTGAAAATGGAACGCGCAGTATTTGTTACTGAGGTTACGGATTCGGATGCGGGGCCTGATGGTCGTGATGACGTGTCGTTCACTGTGGCGACCAATCCAGGGGCGCCCGCTGGGCCGATCAATAAGATCGCGTCAGGCGGCGAACTGTCGCGGTTCTTGCTCGCGCTCAAGGTCTGTTTAACTGCGACGGATGCTGGATTGACGATGATCTTTGACGAGATTGACCGCGGTGTTGGTGGTGCGACTGCTGATGCGGTGGGCCGGCGTTTGGCCGAGCTTGCGGCCCAAGGGCAAATTCTGGTCGTGACCCATTCACCGCAGGTGGCCGCCCTTGGTGGACATCATTGGCGTGTTGAAAAGCACCAGACTAAGGACCGGACCATATCAACTGTTGTGCCGTTGGATGCAGGCGCCCGTATTGACGAGATCGCGCGCATGTTGTCTGGTGACACGATCACCGACGCCGCCCGCGAGGCTGCCCGAGCGTTAATGTCCTAATTAGTCGGCGGTACAAGCTTGCCGGGGTTCATGATCCCGTATGGATCAAGCGCCGCCTTAATCGCCCCCATCACCGCCCAAGCCTCGCCGTGTTCGGCCTGCATATAGTCCAGCTTTCCGATGCCGACCCCATGTTCGCCCGTGATTGTACCACCCATCGCAAGGGCGCGTTCTGACATCCGTGCAGCGAGCGCTTTGGCAGTGACCATTTCAGACGGGCTGTTGGGATCTATCAACAGGATCGCATGGAAATTACCGTCGCCGACATGGCCCAAAATTGGACCTGGAATACCGGATTGTGCGATGTCGGTTTGGGTTTCCAGCAATGCATCGGCCAAGCGCGAGATCGGCACGCAGACGTCGGTGACAATCGCTGTCGCTCCTTTTCGCGACGCAAGAATGGCATAATACGCATCATGCCGCATTTTCCACAGACGGTTGCGGTCTTCGGTCTTGGATGACCACTCGAACCCATGTCCGCCGTGGTCTGCTGCGATTTCGCCAAAGGTTGCGGCGTCTTGCGCCACGGCCGTGTCTGATCCGTGAAATTCCAACAAAAGATGTGGGCAGGCGGGGAAATCGGCACCTGAATAGGCGTTGACCGCAAGCGCGCTGGCAGTGTCGACGAGCTCGACCCGTGCGACTTGGATACCCATTTGAATGGACGCAATCACGGCGTCAACGGCACCTGCGACGGTGTCAAATCCGCAAATTGCGGAGGATATTGCTTGCGGTTGACCATGCAGGCGCAAGGCGATTTCGGTGATGACCCCCAGCGTTCCTTCGGACCCTACGAACAATCCGGTCAGGTCATAGCCAGCCGATGATTTACGCGCGCGGGAGCCTGTTTGGATCACCCGCCCGTCACCCAACACGACCGTAAGCCCCAACACATTGTCGCGCATGGTACCATAGCTGTCTCTTATACACATCTCCGAGCCCACGAGACCTCTCTACATCTCG